>JAYWIE010000217.1:0-3572 GCA_043789155.1 Rubricoccaceae bacterium
ATTCGGCCTCGTCGTCGGCGCGCGCAACCCGGCCTCCAACCCGCAGGCCCGCATCGCGCGCTTCGACTGGACGCTCTTCCTCGACGACCGCGAGGCCGCGACGGGCACCTTCGACGGCGGCCCGACGATCGCCCCCGGCGACTCCGCGTCGTTCGTGGTGCCGGTCGCGCTCGACCTCGTCGAGGTCGCGGGCCGCAACCCGGCCGAGATCGCGCGCATGGCGCTCGCCGTCGCCGGGCGCGGGGCAGACCCGACGCGCGTCCGCGTCGAGGCGCGGCCCTACGTCGAGACGCCGTTCGGGCAGATCCCGCTGCGCTCCGAGACCGTCGTCGCCCGGACCGTCGGCGGCGCGCCGGCCGACACCTCGCGCGGCACGCGGATCTGACGTCTTATGCGACGGCCGCGCGTGCCGACGCGAGCGCGAGCGACAGCGCGAGCGCGTCCTCGGCTACGGCGACCGGCCAGTCCGGCAGCCCGAGCGCGCCGGGCAGCGCCTTCCGCAGTCGGACGCCGCCGAACGACCCGACGAGCGCCCCGGCGACGCCGACGAGCGCGCCCGCGGCGAGGCTCTCGCCGGTCGCACAGGCCACGGCTGCGCCGACGAGCGCGCCCGAGCCGACGCGCCCGGTCAGCGGGAAGGCGTCCGTCCGGTCCGGCGTCACCGGCAGCTTGTCGCCGACGAACTCGCCCGCGGCCGCGAGCGCGGCGACGCGGGCGACGCGGCTGGACGCCAGAAACCGAGCGGGCTGGCCCTGCGGCCGGAGCGTCCGCCCGGCCAGGACGTGCGCGAGCGCGGCCGGGGCGGTCATGCTGCGCATGCCGGCGGCGACGCCGAGGCCGAGGGTCGAGAGAAACGTGGTCGAGGTCATCGCGCGAGGGGGGAGAGAGGTGCCGCGAACGCCCGCCGCCCGCCGCCGGGTTTCCCCTCGGCCCCGCACGAACAAACACCGCACATGGGTTCGGTAGCTTCGCCCGACGACCGCTCCGCGGTGTCTCTCACCCGCCCCGACGTCATGCGCGCCCTCCTGCTCACCGCCCTCGCCGTCGCCGGCTGCACCACCGTCTCCGACGTGACCCCTCCCGCCGCCCCGATGGCCACGACGCCCGCGACCGCCGCGACGCCCGCCAACCCGCTCACCGCTGCGTGGGCCGGCCCCTACGGCGGCGTCCCGCCCTTCGACCGCGTCCGCGTCGCCGACTTCGAGCCGGGCGTGCGCGCGGCCATGGCCGCGCACCTCGCCGAGATCGCCGCCGTCGCCGCCGACCCGGCCCCGCCGACGTTCGAGAACACCCTCGCGGCGATGCAGCGCGCGGGGCGCATGCTGGACCGCGTCAGCACGGTCTACGGCGTCTGGGGCTCCAACTACTCGACGCCCGAGTTCCAGGCCGTCGAGGCCGTCGTGGACCCGCTCTTCGCGGCCCACGCGGACCAGATCTCGCAGAACGCCGCGCTCTTCCGGCGCATCGAGGCCGTCTACGCCAGCCGCGCGACGTCCGGCCTGACGCCCGAGCAGCAGCGCCTCGCCTCCGAGACATACACCGACTTCGTGCGCGGCGGCGCGCGCCTCGACGCGGCGGCGAAGGTCCGGATGTCGGCCATCAACCAGGAGCTCTCGGGCCTCTACACCGGCTTCTCCCAGCACGTCCTCGCGGACGAGACCGACCTCGCGCTCGTGCTCGACGCGCCGGCCGACCTCGCCGGTCTGTCCGAGGACCAGGTCGCGGCGTACGCCGCCGAGGCCGAGCGCCGCGGCATGCCGGGCCGGTGGGTCGTCGCCAACACCCGCTCGTCCATCGACCCGTTCCTGACGGCGTCCGAGCGCCGCGACCTGCGCGAGCGCGCGTGGCGGCTCTTCGCCAGCCGCGGCGACACCGGCACGGCGACCGACAACAACGCCGCCATCACGCGCATCCTCGCCCTCCGCGCCGAGCGCGCGCAGCTGCTCGGCTACGAGACGTTCGCGCACTACCGGCTCGACAACTCGATGGCGAAGACGCCCGAGCGGGCCCTCGAGCTCATGGAGGCCGTCTGGACGCCCGCCGTCGCGCGCGTCCGCGAGGAGGTGGCGGACATGCAGGCGCTCGCCGACCGGCAGGCGGCCGCAGGCGGCAGCGCCGGCCTCACGGTCGAGCCGTGGGACTACCGCTTCTACGCCGAGCAGGTCCGCGCCGAGCGCTACAGCCTCGACCCCGAGTCGGTCCGGCCCTACCTCCAGCTCGAGAACCTCCGCGAGGGCATGTTCTGGGTCGCCGGCGAGCTGTTCGGCTTCGCCTTCGCGCCGGCCGCCGGCGTGCCCGTGCCGCACCCGGACGTCCGCGTGTGGACCGTGAGCGACCGCGCGACGGGCGCGCCAGTCGGGCTGTGGTACTTCGACCCGTACGCGCGGCCGGGCAAGCGCTCCGGCGCGTGGATGTCCGCGTACCGTAACCAGGAGCGCATGGACGCTCCGGTGACGACGATCGTCTCGAACAACTCCAACTTTACGAAGCCCGCGGCAGGCCAGCCGGTCCTGATCTCGTGGGACGACGCCGAGACGCTGTTCCACGAGTTCGGCCACGCGCTCCACGGCCTCACCTCGTCCGTGACCTACCCCGGCCTCTCGGGCACGTCGGTCGCCCGCGACTACGTCGAGTTCCCCTCGCAGCTGCTCGAGCGCTGGCTCTCGACGCCCGAGGTGCTCCAGCGCTTCGCCGTCCACGCCGAGACGGGCGAGCCGATCCCGCTCGCGACCGTCGAGAAGCTGCGCGAGGCCGGCACGTTCAACCAGGGCTTCGGGACGGTCGAGTTCCTCGCGTCCGCGCTCGTCGACATGCGGGCGCACCTCGCCGGCGTGACGCCGGTCGACCCCGACGCCTTCGAGCGGACGACGCTCGCGGCCTACGGCATGCCGCGCGAGATCGGCATGCGCCACCGGATGCCGCAGTTCCTGCACCTCTTCTCCTCGGACGGCTACGCCGCCGGCTACTACAGCTACCTCTGGGCCGACGTGATCACGGCCGACGCCTTCGAGGCGTTCACGGAGGCGGCCGGGCCGTACGACCCGGCGGTCGCTCGCCGGCTGCGGGACCACGTGTTCTCGGTCGGCAACACGGTCGACCCGGCCGAGGGCTACCGCGCCTTCCGCGGCCACGACCCGGCCGTCGGGGCGCTGATGCGCGCGCGCGGCTTCCCCGAGACGGCCGAGTAGACGGGCGTCCGCCCAGAAGCCGCTCCGGACGCCCCCCAGCGCGCGCCCGAGCCCTCTCCGTCCGCGCCGCCGCCCGACCGGACGGCGGCGAGGTGCGCCGTGAGCGCGTCCAGGAACGCGCGCCCCTTCGCCGAGAGGCTGCGGCGGCTCGGGTAGAGCGCGTGGACGTCCACGGTCTCCGTCCGCATCTCGGCGAGCACGCGGACGAGCCGGCCGGCTGCGACGGCCTCGGCGGCGAGGTAGCCCGGCACTATCCCGATGCCCGCCCCGCGCTCGAGCGCCGCGAGCGCCGCCGCAGGCTCGGGCAGTACGGCGCGCGCCCCGAACGCGACCGTCTCCTTCGTGCCCGCCGGCGTCCAGAACGTCCACCGCGCCGGCTCGGTC
>JAYWIE010000218.1:0-3571 GCA_043789155.1 Rubricoccaceae bacterium
GCGGATGGCCGCGGGGTCCGGCGCGGCCGCGCGGCCGCCGGCGTCGGCCCGGCCGGCGTCGGCCGCCCGCGCGACGGCCATGTGGGCGCGGACGAGCCGCGTGAGCGAGTCCACGAGCACCACGACGTCCTGCCCGGCCTCGACGAGGCGCTTGGCCTTCTCGAGTACGAGCTCGGCGACGTGGACCTGCCGCTCGGGCGGGTCGTCGAACGTCGTCGCGATGACCTCGACGCCGGGCAGGGCGCGCTCGGCCGCGGCGGCGTCCTCGGGCCGCTCGTCGACGAGCAGCACGATGACCGTCGCCACGGGGTGGCCCGCGCGCAGCGCGCGCGCGAGGTGCTCGATGAGGACCGTCCGGCCCGCGCCCGGCGGGGCCACGACGAGCCCGCGCTGCCCCTTGCCGAGCGGCGCGACGAGGTCAATGAGGCGGGCCGTGAGCGCGGCGTCGGGCGGGAGCGCGGTGCCCTCGAGGCGCAGCGGCGCGTCGGGGTAGCCGGGCGTGAGGAAGTCGAAGCCCGTGCGCTCGGTGAAGTCCTCGGGCGCGCGCCCGTTGATGGTGTGGACGCGCAGCAGCGCGAAGAAGCGCTCGCCCTCCTTGGGCGGCCGCACCTGCCCGTCGACGGTGTCGCCGAGGCGCAGGCTGAAGCGCTTGATCTGGCTTGGGCTCACGTAGATGTCGTCGGCCGAGGGCAGGTAGCCGTACTCGGCCGAGCGCAGGAAGCCGTAGCCGTCGGGCAGCAGCTCGAGCACGCCGACCTTGCGGATGAGGCCGTCGAGCGTCACGCGGACCGGGTCGAAGTCCTGCATGTACGCCGGCCACGACGGCGCGATGGGCCGGCGCGGGCGGGTCGCGCGGCGGCGCTCGGTGCGGACGTCGGCCGTGGCTGCGGCCTGCGCCTCGAGGATGTCGTAGATGACGTCGCGGCGGTCCTTGTCGCCGCCGAGCCCGAGCGCGCGGGCCGTGTCGCGAACCTCGTCGTCGGACATCCGCTCGAGAGCAGCAATGGTCATAGAAGCCGTCTGGCGGGGGCCAGAGTGGGACGGGAAGACGCGCGCGCCGGAGCCCGGGCGGGCGTCGTCGGAGAGGGGAGGGGCTGCGCAGAAGGGCGGTCGCGCGCGTGCAAAAGCTAGGCATCGGGGCGGCCCCGCGCACGCCTAACTCGCGCCGTCGGGCCCCGATGCCGGTGCCGTCGGCTCACCGCGCGACCGCGACCGAGCGCATCTCGCGGATGACGGTGACCTTGATCTGGCCGGGGTACTCCATCTCGCGCTCGATGCGCCGCGCGACGTCGGCGGCGAGCGTCTCCGCGAGCGCGTCCGAGACGACGGCCGTGTCCACGACGACGCGGACCTCGCGGCCAGCCTGGATGGCGTAGGCCTGCACGACGCCCTCGAAGCTCGTCGCGATGTCCTCGAGCCCTTTGAGGCGCTGCACGTATCGCTCGAGCGACTCGCGGCGCGCGCCCGGCCGCGCGCCCGACGAGGCGTCGGCGGCCTGGACGAGCGGCGCGATCATGGTCGCCATCGGGACCTCGTCGTGGTGCGCCCCGACGGCGTTGCAGACGTCCGGGTGCTCCTTGTAGCGCCGGCACAGCTCCATGCCGACGATCGCGTGCGGCTGCTCGAGGTTCTCCTCGGCGACCTTGCCGATGTCGTGGAGCAGGCCGGCGCGCTTGGCCTTGCGCGCGTCGAGGTCTAGCTCGGCCGCCATGAGCGCGGCGAGCTTGGCCACTTCTACGGAATGCGCGAGCAGGTTCTGGCCGAAGCTCGTGCGGTACTTCATGCGCCCGACCATGCGCACCAACTCGGGGTGGAGGCCGTGGATCTGGAGCTCGAGCGCGGCCTGCTCACCCGCCATCACGATCTCCTCCTCGACCTCGGCCCGCACGGCCTCGACGACCTCCTCGATGCGCGCCGGGTGGATGCGGCCGTCGGCGAGCAGGCGCACGAGCGCGAGCCGCGCGACCTCGCGGCGGACCGGGTCGAAGCCCGACACGAGGACCGCGTCGGGCGTGTCGTCCACGATGACCTCGATGCCCGTCGCGGCCTCGAACGCGCGGATGTTGCGGCCCTCGCGGCCGATGACGCGGCCCTTCATGTCCTCGGACATCAGCGGCACGGCCGTCACCGTGTGCTCGATGGTCGTCGTGGCGGCGATGCGCTGGATGGCTTTGAGGATGACCTTCTGCGCCTCGCGCTGGGCCGTCCGGTGGGCCTCGTCGCGGGCGTCCTTGATCTGGCCCGCGGCCTCGAGGCGCGCCTCGCGCGTCATCTCGGCCGTGAGCTGGGCGCGGGCCTCGTCGCGGCCGAGCGCGGCTGCGCGCTCGAGCGTCTGGAGCGTCTCCTCGGTCATGCGGTCGAGGCGCGCGGTCTCGGTCGCGAGGCGCGCCTCGGCGGCCTCGGCGTCCTGCTCTCTGGCCGCGACCTCCTGCTGGCGGCGGCCGGCCGCCCGGGCGAGCGTCTGGATCTGCTCCTGGAGCGCGTCGGCCTCGGCTCGGCGGGCCGTCGCCTCGGCGACGAGCGCGTCGACGGCGCTCGCGGCCTGGGTGAGCGTCGTCTCGCGCTCGGCGAGCTGCACGGCGCGGCCGTCGAGGCGGGCGCGGAGGGCGTCGGCCTCGTCGCGGGCGCGCGCGAGGCGCTCGGTCGCCGTCGCCGTCTGGGCGTCGAGGCGCTGCTGCTGCTGCCGGAGGTCGTCGCGCTCGCGGGCGACCTCGGTCCGCTCGCGCGCGGTCTGCTCGCGGGCTCTCGCGACCTCCGTGCGCGACGTCTCGACGTGGTCGCGGCGGAACGCGGCGGTCTCGGCCTCGGCCCCCTGCGCTGCCGCCTCGGCCTCGGCCGCGGCCTCGGCGAAGCGCCGCTCGGCCGCGCCCGCCCGCACGAAGCGCGCGCCGGCGTAGCCGACGGCAGCGGCGAGGGCAGCGAGCACGAGGGCGGCGAGCACGAGGGCGGCGAGCACGTCCATCGGGAGGGGGCAGCGGGTGGAAATGCGGCACGCCCCGGAGGCGCACGAGGGCCTCCGGGGCGGTGGCGGCACGGCACCGTGCGACGGGGATCCGTCGCGGGCGCGGGCCCAGAGGGCACCAGCCTGCAGCGTTGAGACGAGAACCTGCTCGTCAAAACAGTGGGAGCCCTCCGGACCCTCACTCCTTCCGCGGTGCCAGCGCCGGGGCGTGTGCCCCGGAGCGCGGCAGTCCCGCACAGAGTGCGAGGTGCGGCCTGGTGGTCAGGTCCTAAGCGGGACCCCCGCGATAAACGCTGTACAGGTTCCCATGCAGTGGCTGCAAGCCGGTGTGCGGCGCGCCGGGACGGGCCCGGCGACGCCGCTCCGTGTGTTCGCGCGGCGGCGGGGAGCGGTTCCGCGGGGGCGGTGAAATGCCCGCTGACCGCGACCCGGTCGCCGCGGTCCGGTCGCGGGAATCCGGTCGCGGGAATCCGGTCGCGGCGATCCGGCAGGCCGGTCCGGAGTGGTACCTAGCAGCAGCCGACGCCGCGCTTCTGCCCGCCCCACCCATTCGCTGCCCCATGACCGCCCCCGATCCCACCGACCGCTCGCACCGCTGGGTGTACGCTT
>JAYWIE010000219.1:0-3568 GCA_043789155.1 Rubricoccaceae bacterium
AGGTCGGAACCGTCACGGCGAACCCGGTCTCGGTCCACACGGCCGGTATCACCTTCCCGACGTACCCCGGCGCGTCCGGCAATGCGGTGACGCTCGCGACGTCCGGCCAGGACGTCATCCGTGCCTTCCCGTCCGTTCCGGCCAGCGGGACGGTCTACGCCGCATTCCTTGTCAACGTGGCATCGGCGCAGTCGCTAGGGGACTACTTCTTCGCGCTTTCCCCCTCGCTGACCAGCACCAACTATGCCGGCCGGGTCCACGTGCGGTCGTCTGCCGGCGGTATCCAGTTCGGGCTAGCCAAGACGAGCGTCAACGCGAGCCGTCCGGCTCTCTACACTACGACCGAGTACGCGCTCAGCACGACATACCTGCTCGTGCTCAAGTACACGTTCGTGACCGGTGCCGACAACGATCCGGTGAGCCTGTTCGTCCTCCCGGCGGCCACCGCGCTCGACGCCGAGCCCGCCACGCCGGCGCTTACCGACGTCTTCATCGTCAGTGACCTCTCACCAGGGGCCGGTGCCGCCGTCATTAGGCAGGGCGTCGCAGCCAGCGCGCCGGTGCTAACGCTGGACGGGCTCCGCATCGGGACGTCGTGGGATGACGCCGTGCGCGCCACCAAGACCGTCGATGACGGCGCGGGCTACCGCCTTCTTGGCGCGCCCGTGCAGGGCGTCACCGTCGGCACGCTCGCCGGCATCAACCTCGTCCAGGGCGTCGCGGGCCAGTACCCGTCGGCGGCCGACAACCTGTTCATCAGCTACACCGGCTCGGGCACGTCGGCCGGCTACGTCGGCGCGACGGACGTCTTGAACCCGCTCGCGCCGGGCCGCGGCTTCTTCTGGTACCTCTACGACCAGGCCATCCCGGCCAGCGGTGCGGCCGGCGGTGGCACGAGCCAGAGCTACGTCGTCCCCGAGCGCCCGCTCTTCGCCTCGGGCCCGGTCAACACGACCGACGTCAACGTCGGTTTCAGCACCGCCAACGCGGACGGCTTCTACCTCGTCGCCAACCCGTTTGCGCAGTCGCTCGCCTCGACCGGCATCACGTCAACCGGCTTCAACGGCGGGACGTTCTCGACGACGCTGCAGGCCTACGACCCCGCCTCGGGCTTCGTGCCGATCAGCCGCACGACGGCGACCAACATCTCGATGTGGCAGGGCTTCTTCGCCGAGCTCCAGCCCACGCCGGCCGCCCAGGCCAGCCTCGGCGGCAACCCCATCGAGTTTCGCTTCGCCGCCGCGAGCCGCACGGACGCCCTGACGCCGCTCATCTCGCGCCCGGCGGCCGAGACAGGCCTCGTCTTCGCTCTCGACGGCCAGACGGCGGCCGGCACGACGCACGACGCCGCCGCGATCGTCCGCTTCGACGCTGCGGCCAGCACCGGCTGGGACGCCGGCGACGCCTCCAAGCTCACGCCCCCGACTGAGGTCTACGCGCTCGTCGCGCCCGTCGGCACCCTGAACGGCGTTGCTCGCCGCCAGGCCGTCCTCTCGCTGCCGGCCACGGCCGACGTCACACTCGCCTTCACGACGACGCACGTGGGCACGTTCACGCTTACGGCCGAGGCAACGGGCCTCCCCGCCGACGCGGCCGTCCGCGACCTCGCGACGGGCCGCTCGGGCCGCCTCTCGGACGGCTTCACGTTCGCGTCGGACGCGGCGGACTGGAGCGAGCGCTTCGTCGTCTCGTTCGGCCGCACGACGGCCGGCGAGACGGGCGCGGCAACGTTCGCGCTCGGGTCGGTCTTCCCGAACCCTGCCGCGGCCGCGGCCCGCGTCGCGCTGCGCGTCGACGCGGCGCAGACGGTCACGGCGACCGTCGTGGACGCGCTCGGGCGGACGGTCCAGACGGTCTTCGCCGGCGCGCTCTCGGCGGGCCAGTCGCAGGAGCTCGCCGTCGACACGGCGTCGCTGGCTCCGGGCGTGTACGTGGTGCGCGTGAGCGGCGAGACGTTCTCGGCGACGCGCCGGCTCGTCGTCGCGCGCTGATCCGGCCTCAGGACGGACGGCGGCGGGCGTGGGGCTTCGGCTCCGCGCCCGCCGTGCGTTCGGTGCGATCTTGCCCGACCGACCTCACCCGCAGAGACCTCGTATGGGACGCATGTTTGAAAAGCGCAAGCACACCATGTTTGCGCGCTTCGACCGGATGGCGAAGCAGTTCGCCCGCATCGGCAAGGACATCACGATCGCCGTGCGCGCCGGCGGCCCGGACCCCGACGGCAACCCGATGCTGCGGCGCGTGATCCAGAACGGCCGCGCCGTCAACATGCCCAAGGAGAAGATCGACGCGGCGATCAAGCGCGCCGTCGGGCGCGACGCGACCGACTACGAGGAGCTCCGCTACGAGGGCTACGGGCCCCACGGGATCGCGCTCATCATCGAGGCCGCGACCGACAACCCGGTCCGCACGGTCGCCAACCTGCGCACGCACTTCAACCGCGGCGGCGGCGCGCTCGGCACCGACGGCTCAGTGACGTACCTCTTCCAGCACGTCGGCGTATTCACGCTGCCGGCGGCCGCCGTGCCGGATGCGGACGAACTCGAGCTCGACCTCATCGACGCCGGCCTCGAGGAGATGGGCACGTCCGAGACCGACGACGGCGACGCGGTCGTCGTGCTGCGCTGCGCCTTTACGGACTTCGGCAACCTCCAGAGTGCGCTCGAGGCCCGCGGGCTCGAGCCGCTCACGTCCGGGGCCGAGTGGGTGCCGCTCGCCGAGACCGACCTCGACGAGGAGGCCGCGGCCGACGCGCTCAAGCTCATCGAGCGCCTCGAGGGCGACGACGACGTCCAGGCCGTCTTCCACACGCTGGCCTGAGACGTGGCCTGACGTTCGAGGCCTCGCGTTCGAGGCCTCGCCTTGCCCGCGTCAGAGAACCCCGAACAGCACTTACGGGGCGACGGCCGGCGCATAGGTCGCGGGCAGGGGCCGGACGACCATCCAGAGCCGCTCGGTCGGCCGGTCGCCGGGCGTCGTCGGGACGGCGGCGAGCGCGTCGAGCACGCCGAGGCCCTCGACGATCTCGCCGAAGACGGTGTACTGGCCGTCCAGGTACGGCGCGCCGCCCTCGGCGGCGTAGCGCGCGGCGAGCGCGGGCGCGAAGTGGAACGACGTGTCGCGCACGGCCGCCTGGATCATCGGCTCGACGCGCGGCAGCTCGCCCGGCCCGAACGGCCGGCCCTGGACGAGGAAGAACTGGCTCGGCGACGACGCCCGCAGCGGGTTGACGTCGTCGCCCTGGCGGGCCGCGGCGAGCGCGCCGCGCAGGTGCGGGTGGCGGATCTCGGCCGGGATCGTCGCACCGGGCGAGTCGAGGCCGTCGTTGGCGGGGTCGTCGTCGCGCGTGTTGGGGTCGCCGCCCTGCGCCATGAACGTCGGGATGACGCGGTGGAAGAGCGTCGAGTCGAAGAGGCCAGCCGCGGCGCGGGCGCGGAAGTTGTCGCGGTGCAGCGGCGTGTCGTCGAAGAGGCGGACGACGATGCGGCCCTTCGGCGTCTCGATGGCGTAGACGTTGGTCTCGGCCGGGACCGCCACGGGGCTGGCAGCCCGGGCGGCCGACGCTCGA
>JAYWIE010000220.1:0-3562 GCA_043789155.1 Rubricoccaceae bacterium
GGGCCGGTCCGCCGGCCGGCCCCGGCGCGCTCGGTAGATTGCGGCATGACCGAGACCGCCCTCTCCGCCCGCGACGTCGCCCTGGCGCACCTGCTCCGCGTCGAGACGGACGGCGCGTTCGTGTCGCGCGTGGCCGGCCGGGCGGACCGTGACGCCTCGGCCCCGGACGTCGCGCGGCGCGCGTCGGACTACGTCGCCGGCGTCACGCGGCAGCGGCGCTGGCTGGACTTCCTGCTCCAGCACGTCGTGTCGCGCCCGCTCGACCGGCTCGACCCGCCGCTGCTCCAGATCCTGCGCCTGGGCGCGTACGACCTCGCCGTGCGCGGCACGCCGCCGCACGCGGCCGTGAGCGAGACCGTCTCGCTGGCCCGCCGCGAGGTCCACGCCGGGGCCGCCGGGCTCGTCAACGGATCCCTCCGCGCGCTCGCGCGCCGCCTCGACGCGCTGCCGGAGCCCGCCACCGGCGACCGGGCCGACGACCTCGCCGTGCGCCACTCGCACCCGACGCCGCTCGTCCGCGGCTGGCTCGCCGCCTTCGGCGACGACGCGACGCTGGCACTGCTCGCCCACGACAACCGCGCGCCCGTCTACGGCCTCCGCGTGACCGCCGCCGCACGCGCGGCCGCCTCCGGTGCGGCCGCCTCCGGCGACGCTGGCGACGCCGGCGAAGGCGACGCCGAGCCCGCTCGCGAGGCCTTCCGCCGCGACGTCGCCGCGCTCGGCGCGGCCGCGGAGCCGTCGCGGTGGCTCGCCGACTTCGTGACGACGCAGGCGCTCCAGCCGGTGCTCCGCGCCGGGTTCGTCCGCGACGGCCTGTGCGCGGTCCAGGACGAGGCGGCGGGCCTCGTCGTGCGCGCGCTCGACCCCCGCCCCGGCGAGCGCGTGCTCGACGCGACGGCCGCGCCCGGCGGCAAGGCCGTCTACGCCGCGCTCCGCGGCGCGGCCGTGACCGCGCTCGACGTCAGCCGCGCCAAGACGCGCCTCGTCGCGCAGGCCGCGGCCGCCCAGCACGTCGCGCTCGACGTCGTCTCGGCGGACCTCACCGCGTGGGCGGCCGAGGCGGCCTTCGACGCCGTGCTGCTCGACGCGCCGTGCTCGGGCTCGGGCGTGCTCGCCAAGCGCGCCGACCTCCGCTGGAGGCCGGAGCGCACCGAGGAGCTGACGCGCGTCCAGGACGCGCTCCTCGACGCCGCGGCCGCGCTCGTCCGCCCGGGCGGCCGCCTCGTCTACTCGACGTGCTCGGTCGAGCGCGCCGAAAACGACGACCGCGTCGCGAGCTTCCTCGCCCGCCACGGCGGCTGGGCCGCCGAGCCCGTCGGCGACCGCGTGCCGGCCGCGATGGCCGACGGCGACGTCTACCGCGCGCTCCCGCACGTCCACGGCACCGACGGCGCGTTCGCGGCCCGCCTCCGACGCCTGTGACGCCGCCGCTCAGCCTCGACGCGCTCGACGCGCGGTTCCGGTCGGGCCGCGACCGCATCCACGCCGCGTGCGGCGGGGGCGTGCCGGACGCGCGCCGGCCGTCGCCCGAGGCGTGGTCGCCGGCGGAGGTCGTCGCCCACCTCAACGTCATCGCGCGCGCGGACCTGCCCGCGCTCGAGCGGGCGGTCGCCGCCGCGCCGTCCGGGCGCACGCCGGAGCCGCTGCGCCTCGGCCTGCTCGGCGGGCTCTTCGTCCGCTCGGTCGCGCCCGGCGGGCGGCCGTTCCGCACGTTCAGGTCGATGCTCCCGCCGCAGGACGGCCTCGACCCGGCCGCCGTGCTCGCGGCGTTGGACGCCGACACCGACCGCTTTCTCGCCCTCGTCGCCGCGGCGCGCACGCGCGACGTCTCCCGCGCGCGCGCCGCGTCCCCGCTGGCCCCCGTCCTCCGGCTGCCCGTCGCGGCGTTCCTCGCCGGCCTCGCAGGGCACGTCCACCGCCACGCGGCGCAGATCGAGCGCGGGCAGGCGCTCCGGGCCTGATGTTCCGCGTCACGCTCGACCAGTTCGAGGGGCCGCTCGACCTGCTGCTCTTCTTCGTGCGCCGAGACGAGCTCGACATCCAGGACATCCCGATCTCGCGCATCGCGGACGAGTACCTCGAGGCCGTCCGCTCGCTCGACGCCCTCGGCGACGCGCTCGACCTCGACGCCGCGGCCGAGTTCATCTACACCGCCGCGCTGCTGGTCCAGATCAAGACGCGGATGCTGATGCCGCGCGCGGAGACCGGCGACGACGGCGAGCCCGTCGATCCGCGCGCCGAGCTCGTCGAGCGGCTGCTCGAGTACGTCCGCTTCAAGGAGGCGGCGGAGGCGCTCGGCGGGCGCTTCGAGGCGCGGCAGCGGCTCTTCGAGCGGCGGCAGGACGAGCGCGAGCGCTTCGCCGAGCCCGCGGAGACGACCTTCCGCGCGACGCTCTTCGACCTCGTGCAGGCCCTCGGGACAGCCCTGGCGCGGTCCGCGCCCGCCGAGCCCGACCGGCACGCGGTCGAGCGCGAGGCGTTCGCGATCGACATCCAGCGCGCGTTCGTGCTCGCGCGGCTCGCTGCCGGCGCGTCGACGTTCACGCGCCTCGTCGCCGGCGAGGGCCGCGCGTTCGTCATCACGACCTTTCTCGCCGTGCTCGACCTCGCGCAGCGGCAGGCGGTCCGCCTCGTGTTCGGGTCCGACCCCGAAGACTTCGCCCTCGAACTCGCCGCGCCCGCCGACGCGGCGCTCGCTGACTCCGCGCCCGCAGACCCTGTCCCCGCATGACGCCCGCCCGCTCGCCGCTCGAACAGCTCGATTTCGCCGTCGAGGCCCTCGTCTTCGCCTCGGACGTCCCGCTGCGCGACGCCGACGTCGCCCGCGCGGTCGGCGAGCTGACGGGCGCGGACGTCGCCCCGGCGTCGGTCGCGGCGAGCGTCGCGCGGCTCAACGCCGAGTATGACGGGACGGACCGCGCCTTCCGGATCCTCGCCTACGGCGGCGGCTACCGCATGGCGACCGTCGAGGAGGCCGCGCCGTTCCTGCGCGCGCTCTTCGCCCGCGAGGACGAGCGCCGACTGTCGCGGTCGCTGCTCGAGACCCTGGCCGTCGTGGCGTACCGGCAGCCGGTGACGAAGCCTGAGGTCGACCACGTCCGCGGCGTCGGCTCGGACTACGCGCTGCGCGCGCTGCTCGAGAAGGACCTCGTCGCCATCGCGGGCCGCAGCGAGACCGTCGGCCGCCCGCTGCTCTACGGCACCACGGACCGCTTTCTCGACCAGTTCGCGCTCGCCACGCTCGACGCGCTGCCGCGCCCGCGCGAGATCGACGAACTCCTCGCAGACCCGCGCTTCGCGCGCGAACGTGCCGACCTTCTCGCCACAGCCGACCCCCGACCCGATGCCACCCCCGAACAAGAAGAAGGCCGGCGGTGACCCGTCCGTGCGCCGCCGCAAGCAGGTCGCCCGCCGCTTCGGCCCGGGCGCGCCCGGCGGCCCCGAGCGCTCCACCGACGACGGCGGCCGCGGCGACGACTTCCACGACGCGCCGCCGCGCGCGCGAACAGGCGCGCCGAAGTCCGGCGCGCCGAAGTCCGGCGGCGGGCGTCCGGACGGCCCG
>JAYWIE010000221.1:0-3561 GCA_043789155.1 Rubricoccaceae bacterium
CGCGTGGGCGGACCTGATCGAGCCGCTGCTCGGCGGCCTCTACGGCAGCGACGCGCCGGTCTCGCTCCGCGCGACGCTTCCGCACCTCCACCAGCGCGAGCGCCAGGGCCCATTTCTGAGCCTGCGCCGCGGCGCGACGCCGAGCGCCTCGGCGTCGCCGTTCCGCCGTCCGACCGGCGGCATGGACGCGCTCCCGACGGCGCTCGCCGCCAGCCTCGCGGCGCTCGGCGTACCCGTCGAGACCGGCGTCGCGGCCGAGCGCGTCGAGCGGCAGGGCGCAGGGTTCCGCGTCTCGCTCTCCGACGGCCGCGCCGTCGAGGCGCGCGCGCTCGTCGTCGCCCTCCCCGCGCCGGCTGCGGCGCGCGTGCTCGCCTCGCTGGACGCCGCGCTGAGCCGGCCTCTCTCCGGCATTCCGTCCGCGAGCGGCTGCGCCGTCGTCGTCGGCTTCGCGAGCGCCGCGGCCCGCGTGCCCGACGCCTCGGGCTGGCTCGTCCCGCGCTCCGAAGGCGGGGCCGTGCAGGCCGTCACGATGCTCTCGCGCAAGCACCCCGGCACCGCGCCGGCGGGCCACGACCTCGCCCGCGTCTTCCTGCGCCCGACGGACGCGGCGCGCCTCGGCGACGCCGACGCGCTCGACGCGGCCGTTCTCCATCTCCGCGCACGCCTCGCCTGGGCCGGCGCGCCGGCCGTCACGGCCGTCCACCGCTGGCGGGACGTGCAGCCGCGCTACACGCTCGGCCACCCCGAGCGCCTCGCCGCGCTCGACGCCGCGCTCGCGCGGCACGCGGGCCTCGCCGTCGTCGGCGCGTCGCTGCGCGGCGTCGGCCTGCCCGACGTGGTCGCGACCGCCGAGGCGGCGGCCGACGCCCTCCTCGCCTCTCTCGGCCTCCATCTCCCCTCTCTCCCGACATGACCACCACCAAGTCCGAGCGCCTCTTCGCCCAGGCGCAGACGCTCATGCCCGGCGGCGTCTCGTCGCCCGTCCGCGCCTTCACGTCCGTCGGCGGCGTGCCGCGCTTTATCGAGCGCGGCGAAGGCGCGTTCCTCATCGACGTCGACGGCAACCGCTACATCGACTACGTGATGTCGTTCGGGCCGCTCCTGCTGGGCCACGCGCCCGAGGTCGTGACGCGCGCGGTCGCCGAGCAGGCCGCTCGCGGGAGCAGCTTCGGCGCGCCGAGCCCGCTCGAGGTCGACCTCGCCGAGGCGATCCAGGCGCGCTACCCGTCGATGGAGCGGCTGCGGTTCGTCAACTCCGGCACCGAGGGCGCGATGAGCGCCGTCCGCGCCGCGCGCGCGTTCACGGAGCGCGACAAGGTGGTCAAGTTCGAGGGCCACTACCATGGCCACGCGGACCTGCTGCTGGCCAAGGCCGGCAGCGGCGTCGCCACGCTCGGCCTGCCCGACTCGCCGGGCGTCCCGGCCGCCGTCACGGCCGACACGCTCGTCGTCCCGTTCAACGACGAAGCGGCCGTCCGCGACGTGTTCGACCGCTACCCGGACGCCATCGCGGCGCTGCTCGTCGAGCCCATCGCGGGCAACATGGGGTTCGTCCGCCCGCGCGACGGTTTCCTCGCCTTCCTGCGCGAGATCACCGAGGCGCACGGCACGCTGCTCGTCTTCGACGAGGTGATGGTCGGTTTCCGCGTCGCCCCCGGCGGCGCGCAGGGGTTGCTGGGCGTCACGCCTGACGTCACGATCCTGGGCAAGGTCATCGGCGGCGGCCTGCCCGTCGGGGCCTACGGGGGCCGGGCGGACGTCATGAAGCTCATGGCCCCGGAGGGGCCGGTCTACCAGGCCGGGACGCTCTCGGGCAACCCGCTCGCGATGGCGGCCGGGCTCGCCCTGCTGCGCGAGCTGGACGCGACCGACGCGTGGCAGCGCGCCTCGGACGCCGCCCGCGACACCGCCGCGGCCATCCAGCGCGCGGCCGACGCCGCCGGCGTGCCGGTCGTCACCGACGCCGTCGGGGCCATGTTCGGCTTCTTCCTCGCCGACGCCCCCGTGCACGACTACGCCGGTGCCGCCGCGAGCGACACGAAGGCGTTCGGACGCCTCCACGGGCTGCTCCTGGAGCGCGGCGTCTACCTGCCGCCGGCCGCCTTCGAGGCGTGCTTCACGTCGAGCGCCCACACGCCCGAGGTCGTCGCGCAGGCTGCGGACGCCTTCGCGAGTGCCTTCGCGGCCCTCTGATGCCGGCCTCCACCCCCGAGGTGCCCGCGGTCCCGAAGCACCTGCTCGGCGTCCTCTTTCTCGGCACCTTCCTCGCCGCGCTCGACATCGCCGTCGTCGGCCCCGCGCTGCCGACGCTGCGCCACGCCTTCGGCGTCGACGAGCGCGCGGTCGCGTGGACGTTCACGGCGTTCGTGCTCGCCAACCTCGCCGGCCTGCCCGTGATGGCCGCGCTGTCGGACCGCGTCGGCCGCCGCGCGGTCTACCTCACCGACGTCGCCATCTTCGCCGCGGGGACGCTCGTCGTCGCGCTCGCGCCGTCGTTCGGCGTGCTGCTCGCCGGCCGCGTGGTTCAGGGCCTCGGAGCGTCGGGCATCTTCCCCGTCGCGAGCGCCGTCATCGGCGACGTGTACCCGCCCGAGACGCGCGGGCGGGCTGTCGGCCTGCTCGGGTCCGTGTTCGGCGTCGCGTTCCTCGTCGGCCCCGCCGTCGGCGGGGTCGTGCTGTCGCTCGCAAGCTGGCGGTGGCTCTTCGCGCTGTCGCTCCCGCTCGCCGCGCTCGTGTTCGTGCTGAGCGCGCGGACGCTCCCGCGCCAGACGCGCCGGGCCGAGGCACCGCCGTTCGACGCGCTCGGCACGCTCACGCTCGTGGCCTTGCTCGCCGCGCTCGTCGTCGGCCTCGCCGAGCTCGACGCCTCGGCCCCGTTCGCCGGCCTGCTGCGCCCCGAGTCGGGCGGCGTGCTCGCGGTCGCGGCCGCACTCGCCGCGGCGCTCGTCGGCGTCGAGCGCCGCGCCGCGGCACCGCTCATCCGGCCCGGCCTCGTCGCCCGACGGCCGGTGCAGGTCGCGTGCGCGCTCGCCGTGGGCGCGGGCATGGTCGAGGCGACGTTTGTGCTCCTCTCGGCGTACACCGTCGCCGCGTACGGCGTCGAGGCGGCGCGGGCGTCGTACCTGCTGCTGCCACTCGTGGGCGGCGTCGCGGTCGGCTCGCCCGTCTCGGGGCGCTTCCTGGACCGCGTCGGGCCGAGGCCCGTGGTCACGATGGCCGCCGTGCTCGTCACGGTCGGGCTCGCCGGCGTCGCCGCGGCCCCCGGGCTCGGCCTGCACGTCGCCGCGACGGTCGTGCTCGGGCTGGGCCTGTCGGGCATCCTCGGGTCGTCGCTGAGCTACATCCTGCTGTCCGAGGCCGGTGCCGGCGAGCGGACGGTCGCGCAGGGCCTCTCGACGGTCTTTCTCAGCGTCGGGCAGCTGACGGGTGCCGCGGCGCTGACGGCACTCGCCGCGTCGGCCGCGACCGTCGAGGACGGCTACAGGCTCGGCTTCACGGCCGTGGCCGTCGTAGGGCTCGTGCTCGTGGGCGTCGCCCGCACGCTACCCGCCGCACCTCCAC
>JAYWIE010000222.1:0-3557 GCA_043789155.1 Rubricoccaceae bacterium
AGCGCGGCATCCTTGTCGAGCTCGACCTGACGCTCGAGGCGCGCGACCTCCTCGCCGACGTCCGGGATGACGAAGAAGCGGTCGTCGGTGCCGGCCTGGGTGCCGATGAGCGTCCGGCCCTGGTCCGTCATCTCGAGCTGGTGCAGCTTCTCGTCGATGGCGAAGAAGAGCGGCTCGTCGACCTCGGGCATGCGCTTGGCGTTGTCCTGGAGGTACTCGAACTCGGTCTTCTGGATGAGCTGAGCGACGCCCGTCTCGCCCTTGACCTTGATGAGGCGCTTGTTCTTGGGGTAGCCGCGCTCGGCACGCAGGAGCGCGAGGCCGGCGTCGGCCTCGGCGCGGTTGGCCCCCTTGCGGTCGCCCTTTTCGCGGAGCTCCTCGCTGAGCTTCAGCGCGCGCTCGCCGTCGGCGACGAAGGCCGCGACGACGCGCTGCTGCTCGCGCACGAGGCGGTCCACGAGCGGCTGGAACGTCTGGTACTCGTCCGTGTCGGGCGTCGGGACCGGGCCGGAGATGATGAGCGGCGTGCGGGCCTCGTCGATCAGGACCGAGTCGACCTCGTCCACGATCGCGAAGTGGTGGCCGCGCTGCGAGAGCTGCCCGGCCTCGGACACGAACGAGTTGTCGCGGAGGTAGTCGAAGCCGAACTCGTTGTTGGTGCCGTAGGTGATGTCGGCGCGGTAGGCGGCGCGCCGCTCGGGGCTCTGCGGCTGGTGGCGGTCGATGCAGTCCACGCTCAGGCCGTGGAAGTCGAAGACCGGGGCCATCCACTCGGAGTCGCGGACGGCGAGGTACGGGTTGACGGTCACCACGTGGACGCCGCGGCCGACGAGCGCGTTGAGGTAGATCGGGGCGACGGACGTGAGGGTTTTGCCCTCGCCGGTCTTCATCTCGGCGACGGAGCCCTGGTGCAGCGTGATGCCGCCGATCCACTGGACGTCGAAGGGCACCATGTTCCACTCGGTCTCGGTCCCGCCGGCGAGCCAGGACTTGCCGACGAAGCGGCGGCAGGTCTCCTTGATGACGGCGAAGGCCTCGGGCAGCAGGTCGTCGAGCGTGTCCTCGGCGGCGTCGAGCCACTCGCCCTCGAGGTCGTCGAGGCGGGCGTAGAGGTCCTGGCGCTCTCGGACCGACAGGGCCTCGGCGTCGGACGCGGCCCCGTCGCCCGACGCGTCAGCGTCGGCGGTTCCGGCGGCGCGCAGGCGCGCGCGCGTCTCCTCGAGCTCGGCCTCGACCGGGGCCACGGCCTCGCGGATGCGGGCGCGGAAGCCGTCGGTCTTGGCGCGGAGGTCATCGTCCGAGAGACCGGCGAGCGCCTCGGCGCGCGCGTTGATGTCGGCGACGACCGGCGTCAGCTTCTTGAGCAGGCGCTGGTTGCTGTCGCCGCCGAAGACCTTCTTGAGAGCGTTGAGCATCGGGATCGGACGAGTCGGGGGGGAGCGGCGCGGGGTCCGGGCGGGCACGTCCGGGCGCACCTGGCAAGGTACGGGCGCATCGGGGCAAAGACCGATCCGGGACGGGCCGTCGTACGCCCGGATGCGCGCGCGGCGCGGTCTCCCCGCGTTCTTCGGCGGGCCGATCCTCGCCCGCCGGCAGAACCGGCCCGGGCGTCGTTCCGACTCTACTCGAGCCCGCCCCTCCCCTCGCGTCCGCCCGGACGAGGCGTCAGGCGGCCTCGGCGTCCTTGCTCCCGCGGAGGTCGTCGATCACCGGAACCGCCGAGAGCGCGAACAGGATCGCGGCCAGCGGGATCGTCGCCAGAAACCCGACCTGCTTGAACCCCAGAGCGCCGCCCACGCCGCCCACGAGAAACGACAGGACGAGCGCGCTCAGCGTTTTGATGCGGTTCAGGTCGGCGACGACCGGGTCCGCTGCCGAGCCAGGCCGCCTGTTCCAGTAGACCAGTTTACCGAGCTCGATCCCCAGGTCCGTGATGATCCCGGTCAGATGTGTCGTTCGGACGACGGCCCCGGAGATCTTGGTGATGACCGCGTTCTGCAGCCCCATCATGAAGCACAGCAGCAGGACGGCGACCGGGACGAAGCGTCCGTCGGACTCGCCGAGGGCCGACCCCAGCACGCCGAACACGAGGAACAGGCAGCCCTCGAGCAGCAGCGGAAGCGCGAACTGGCTCCGCAGGGACCGCCGCCGCGCAGCGTTGATCATGACCGCCGACGTCATCGCGCCGAGCAGGAACACGCTCACCGCGCCCAGCGCCGCGAGGGCGAGCCGGACTTCGCCCACGGCGAGGTGGTCGGCGAGCGACGACACGATGCCCGTCATGTGCGAGGTGTACACCCTGACGGAGAGGAAGGCCCCCGCGTTGGCGGCTCCGGCCACGAAGGCGAGCGCAAAGCCCAGGTGCCTGGTCCGGCGCTGCGATCCTTCGTGGTGCGTCAGGCTGCGTGCGTACTCGATCGGCATGAGCCCAGGGTAGCGCCCCGGCAGCTCCTGCGGTCGCTCGCCGTCGCAGGTGACGCCAAGTAACAAATGCCGGTTCAGCGGCGCGGGAGCGTCCGGTGCAACGCAGGTTACACCGTCCGTTGGGCGAAGATGACAGGCACTCTCACCGTGGCACCAACTCAATCTCCGCGTGGCACGTCGCGTTCGCCTCCGTCCATGCCAAGTCTAGGGTGGGCACTTCTGCTCGGAGCATCCCGCGAAGCGAGCGCCAGTAGCTCTCTGTCCCCACTGGGGGGACCTCCGCGAAACGGTAGGTGAGATCGATTCTGAAGGCACCTCCTAGCGAGAGAGTATCACCGAGCGGGACTGGCCGTGAGCCGCTAGACGCGGACTCCATGACCTCTGGCGGGCTGTACCGGACCCGCTCGGACTCCAACGAAGCGTGCGTAAGCACGACGCGCCGAGGCTCTCCACCGCTCCGAGGGCTGCTGAGCGTGAGCCGAGTAAACGCCCCCGCATATCCGCCTCGGGCGTGGGCCTCGTCAAGGCGGAGCGGGGCGCATGGCCCGGACGGGTCAGAAAGCGCGGAGCGGTACGCGAGGTTGAGCCCACCGTGGCACCCGAGGCACCCGACGGCGAACGCAGCGAGGAGGCATAGCCTGTTCGTGCGGGGGCTCATCGCGACTGATCGTAGGGCGGTGTAACAAATGGCCACTCACCCCCCGCACACGAGCGATGACGACTGAGACAGCGCGCAGGATACGCCGCGCAGCCCGCAACGAGACGACCCAACCGTGCAGTCGGCGCGCTGCGGCAGGTTATGCAGCCAGTGTTAGCAGAAGGGCAATTACAGAGACGACCAGCGACAGAACCGAGATTGAGATGGTCATGAAGCGGTGCGAGTAGGACTCTCGCAAACCAGCGAGCACCGCAGCAGCGAAGGCATAGTTGATGCAGTTCACCTCGCCGCCAAGCTCGGGCGAGAAGAACGGGACGCGCTGCCCTTTCGGATTGTCCCAACCATACTTGCGATCCATGTAATGCCAGAGCAGCGAGAACACGACATCCCCGTCTACACCGAATGCTTCGCCAACAGCGTCAACGTCGATTGGGACATAGGTCCGAGTTTGACGTTTGGCACCGCCGCTGTCGAA
>JAYWIE010000223.1:0-3547 GCA_043789155.1 Rubricoccaceae bacterium
CCCCCGCCGCCCGTTTCGGCCCCCGTAGTTTCAAGCCTTCCGCTCGCAGCTCCTCTCGCATGGCCGGCTACCCCCACGACGACATCGAATCCCGCTGGCAGGCCTTCTGGGAGGCCCGCGGCACGTTCCGCCAGCCCGGCCCCGGCGACGCCGGCTTCGACGCCGCGAAGCCCGGCTTCTACGCGCTCGACATGTTCCCCTACCCGTCCGGCGCGGGCCTGCACGTCGGGCACCCGGAGGGCTACACCGCGACCGACATCGTCGCGCGGTACAAGCGGATGCGCGGCTTCAACGTGCTCCACCCGATGGGCTGGGACGCCTTCGGCCTGCCGGCCGAGCAGTATGCGATCGAGACCGGCACGCACCCGCGCGCGACGACCGAGCGCAACATCGCGACCTTCCGCCGGCAGCTCAAGCGCCTCGGCTTCTCGTACGACTGGGACCGCGAGGTCGACACGACGGACCCGGCCTACGTCCGGTGGACGCAGTGGATCTTCCTCACGCTCGTCGAGCGCGGGCTGGCCTACGAGTCCTTCGCGCCCGTCAACTGGTGCCCCGCGCTCGGGACCGTCCTCTCGAACGAGGAGGTCATCGACGGCCGGTCCGAGCGCGGCAGCCACCCCGTCGTGCAGCTCCCGATGCGGCAGTGGATGCTCCGCATCACGGACTACGCGGACCGCCTGCTGGACGGCCTCGACGCGCTCGACTGGCCGGCCTCGGTCAAGGAGATGCAGCGCAACTGGATCGGGCGCTCGGTCGGGGCCGAGGTCGACTTCGCCGTAGCCGGCCACCCGCCGGTGCGCGTGTTCACGACGCGGCCCGACACGCTCTTCGGCGCGACCTACCTCGTGCTCGCGCCCGAGCACCCGCTCGTCGCCGCCGTCACGTCGCCGGAGCAGGCCGCGGCCGTCGCCGCGTACGTCCAGGCCACGGCGCGCAAGACCGAGCGCGACCGCCAGGAGGACCGCACCAAGACGGGCGTCTGGACCGGCGCGCACGCCGTCAACCCCGTCAACGGCGAGCACATCCCGGTGTGGACGGCCGACTACGTCCTCGCCGGCTACGGCACCGGGGCCATCATGGCCGTCCCGGCCCACGACGCGCGCGACTTCGAGTTCGCGACGAGCTTCGGCCTGCCCGTGCGCGAGGTCGTCGTTCCGCCGGGCACGGCGGAGCGCGGCACGGCGGAGCGCGGCACGCTGGATGCGGACGACCAGCACGCCGAGGCCTACACGGGCGACGGCCCGCACGTCCGCTCGGACGCCTCCGCCCGCGCCGTCGACGGCGTCGCCGGCGTCTCGCTCGACGGGATGCACACGGCCGAGGCCAAAGCCGCCGTGCTCGCGTATCTCGAGGCGACGGGCGTCGGCCGCGCGCAGACGACGCTGCGGCTGCGCGACTGGCTCTTCAGCCGGCAGCGCTACTGGGGCGAGCCGATCCCGATGGTTCACCCGGCCGAAGGCGGCCCGCCGCGCCCGCTCCCGAAGTCCGCCCTGCCCGTGCTGCTCCCGGACGTCGAGAGCTACGCGCCGGCCGGCACCGGCGAGTCGCCGCTCGCGGGCATCCCGGAGTGGGTGCAGACGACCGACCCCGAGACGGGCGAGGCCGTGCTCCGCGAGACCAACACGATGCCGCAGTGGGCGGGCTCGTGCTGGTACTACCTCCGCTTCATCGACCCGACCAACACGGGCGCGCCCGTCGACCCCGAGAAGGAGCGCTACTGGATGCCGGTCGACCTCTACGTCGGCGGGGCGGAGCACGCGGTGCTGCACCTGCTCTACGCCCGCTTCTGGCACAAAGTCCTGTTCGACGCCGGCGTCGTGTCCACGGACGAGCCGTTCCGCAAGCTCGTCAACCAGGGCATGATCCTCGGCGAGGTCGAGTACACCGCCTACCGCCACACCGACACCTCGGGAGCCGACACCTCGGGATACGTCTCTGCGGAGCACGTGGCCGAGAGCGCCGACGGGAGCACCGTAGACGTCCGCGACGGGAGCACGGTCGCCGCCGCGCGCGTCCCCGAAGGCGACGTCCAGAAGAAGGGCGACGGCTTCGTGCTCCGGGAGCACGCAGACGTCCGCGTGACGAGCCGGGCGCACAAGATGTCCAAGTCCCGCGGCAACGTCGTCAACCCGGACGACGTCGTGGCCGAGTACGGCGCGGACTCGCTGCGGCTCTACGAGATGTTTATGGGCCCGCTCGAGCAGGTGAAGCCGTGGAATACGCGCTCCGTGGACGGCGTCCACCGCTTTCTCGCCCGCGCCTACCGCCTGCTCCTCGACCGCGACACGGGCGCGCTCCGCGACGCGGTGAGCGACGCCGAGGCGACGCCCGACCAGCTCCGCGTCCTCCACGCGACCATCCGCAAGGTCACGGACGACGTCGAGGCGCTGCGCTTCAACACGGCCATCGCGGCGATGATGGAGTTCGTCAACGCGGCGACCAAGTGGGACGTCGTGCCGCGGAGCGCGGCCGAGCCGTTCGTGCTCCTGCTCGCCCCGTTCGCGCCGCACCTCGCCGAGGAGCTCTGGGCCGCGCTCGGCCACGACGACTCGCTCGCCTACGCGCCGTGGCCCGAGGCCGAGGACCGGTACCTCGTGCAGGACACGGTCCGCATCGCCGTGCAGGTCAACGGCAAGCTGCGCGGGACGGTCGAGGTGGCTGCCGACGCGGGCAGGGACGCCGTCCTCGCCGCTGCCCGCGCCGAGCCCAACGTGGCCCGCACCCTCGACGGCGCGACCGTCCGCAAGGAGATCGTCGTGCCGGGCCGGCTCGTCAACCTCGTCGTGGCATGACCGGTGACGCCGACGCGTGGGCCGAGCGGTGCGCCGTGCACGTCGCGGCGACGATGGCGGGCGACGCCGCGCACGACGTCTCGCACGTCCGCCGCGTCGTCGCGAATGCGCGGCGGATCGCCGCGGCCGAGGGCGCGGACCTGCGCGTCGTGCTCCCGGCGGCGTGGCTGCACGACGTCGTGACGGTGCCGAAGAGCAGCCCGGACCGCGCGCGCGCCTCGCAGATGGCCGCCGACGCGGCCGCGGCGTGGCTCGCGGCCGAGGGCTTCCCCGAGGACCTCGTCCCGGCCGTGGCGCACGCCGTCGCGGCGCACAGCTTCTCGGCGGGCATCGCGCCCGCGACGGCCGAGGCGCGCGTCGTGCAGGACGCCGACCGCCTCGACGCGCTCGGGGCCGTCGGGCTGGCGCGCATGTTCGCGACGGCCGGCGCGATGGGGGCCGCGCTGTTCCACCCCGACGACCCGTTCCACGAGACGGACCGCCCGCTCGACGACCGCGCGTTCTCGCTGGACCACCTCGAGACGAAGCTGCTCCGCCTCCCGGCGACGATGCAGACCGCGGCCGGCCGGGCCGAGGCCGAGCGCCGGGCGAGCGTCATCCGCGGGTTCGTCCGGGACCTCCGCGCCGAGTTCAGCGCATGAGCCCGGCGACGGCCTCGGGCGTGAGCGCGTCGAGCGAGTCGAGCACGAGGTCGGCGTCCGCGAGCGCGTCGGCCGCAAAGCGCCCCGTCGTCACGGCGACGGCGCGCGCGC
>JAYWIE010000224.1:0-12804 GCA_043789155.1 Rubricoccaceae bacterium
CGCTGCGGCCGACCGCCCGGCCGGCTTCATTGCTCGGCCGCACGTCGGCATCTACTTTCGCCTCGGTCGAGCGCCTCGCCACTCGGGCGGCGGCAGAGCGGCCAGATGTTAGGCATCAATGGCCACCGCCTCCGCTCTCTTAGCTGCCCGAAACAATGCCGCGTGGTGCGATGCCGTTTGCCGTGCCAGTGGCGGTACGACGGAGTTGGCGCATGGGCTGTGGCGAAACGCATCCCCGAGCCCTCCCTACTTCCCAAACGTCATCACCGTTGATTGTTCGGTCGAGTCTTCCGCAGTCGAGAAGGCGCTTCGGTCATTCTCAGCGGGCTCACCTCAAGTGGGAGTCAAGGACAGTTTTTGCAAACTGGATCTATCGTCCATCGGGTTCACGAAAGCGTTCGAGGCGAGTTGGATATGGCGCGATCCGGTGTCGACGGATGCAGTTCCAACGCGGCTTGCTTGGAGCAAGATTGATTCGGTCGCCAACCTTCAGGCCTGGGAGCGCGAATGGTGGCCAGAGGATCACTCTGCTGCGCCAAGCCCTGAGATCTTCCTTCCGACCCTGCTGGACCACGAAAGCATCGCCTTCTTTGCGGCCTACGAGGGTTCAGTCATGGTGGTGGGAGCGGCGATCACAGAGACCGAGGGCGCAGTGGGACTCACCTGTACCTTTTATCGGGGCCCGCACCCGGAGCAACAGCGTCGAGAACTCCTTTCAGTCGTTGCGTCGCAGTATCCGGGCCGAGCGATTCTTGGATACCAATCCGGCTATGAACTAACCGACATGAGAGAACTTGGCTTCCGAGAAGTTGGTCCGCTCTGCGTTTGGCTCGGCGCAGCACCTCGTTGATGCCTAACCCCTCGCTCAACCGGATCCGCTACGGCGCTTGCCTCCGCGGGCCGGTTAGCTCGAACGTTCTGCGGTCCACCCGTAACGATAAGAGATACAGGGACGAGGCGGAGTGGACGATACCTGGTGGGCTGCCCTCCACCCTTCGATGCGCCCTTACTTCGCTCTCTTCCTTCTGCTGGCCGGCTGTGTTACGGTCGTGCTCCCGTCGGACGGGGGAGATCCAGACGGCATTGCGCGCCGCACGTTGGGGCGGGGGCAACGGGTGGCTGAAGAGCAGCAAGCAGAACTCCGTCGCGAGAGCCTCGACGCCGTCGCGGCGACGGCCGTCCGCATCGCGTCAGATGTACAGGCGTGGGCGCTCAAGCCTGCCGCATTCGGCGGAGGCGACGGCGGCTTGGACGGCGTCACGTTCGAGAAGCTCGGTTATCCCACCGACGGCGACCGCTACCACACGCCCGATGGGGAGTTCTGGCTCGCTCGTGACGGCATCGCCGTGCTGGTCCATGGGGAAAGCCGCTCCTTCGGCCACGGCGTGATCGCACATGTGGTCGGTGTGGACTGGCGCGACCTGTCTCTCACCGTCCGGTCGCAGTGACGGGCTGCGTTGCCCCACTCGGCCCACATATCGGCCCGCAGAACCCGCCTCTGCATCGGACGGCACGGCAGGCGTCGTTGCTCGGTCTAGCCTCGGCGTCTACTTTCGCTTTCTCGCGCCTCGGCGCACCGTGCCGCCGCTGAGCGGCCATTCGTTCTACAGCTCTGAACCCCTTGCGACTTGCGCCGATGTCTCGCCTGTTCGTGATCGAGGACGGATGGCACAGCGAAACACAGCCGGGCGAGTACGACACGTTCGACGCCGCTGTGGCTGGACTTGAGCGGCGGGCGGCCCTCCCGTGGCACCAAGAGCCCAACCTCGCGCCGTGCGAGGAGTGGCAGACGTGCGGGCGCGGGTACCTCATCGTCGAGTACGATGCCTCCACCCGGCCTTGGCGGGAGGCTCGGCGTACCCCGTGCCTCACGGTGACAGCGAGCGGCACGGAGTGGATTCTGGAGGCCCGTCCGGACGGGGGCCACGCCTTGGAGCCGTAGAGCCCGCCGCTGCACCGGGCGGCACACGGTCGCCGTGCAGGCTCCTACCTTCGCGCCCGTGCTGCTGAGCGGCCGTCTGTCCGTAGCTCGGCTGCCTGCCCACCTCACCCCAAACGACATGCGACCTCTCGTGCGGCTCGTCTGCTTGCTCATCGCCACCGCGTCCCCCGCAGGAGCAGCATTCGCGCAGGGCGAGGTTGCCGTCCACGTTCGCTACAGCGACGCTGCCGACGCCTTCGAGATCCTGGACCAGGCCAGCGCCTGGTGGCCCGGGTTCGTCGAGCCGGCGTACCGAGCGTTCTGGGCGGACTCGCTCGGCGTCACGCCGGCCGACTCCGTTCTCTTCGACGCATACTCCCGGCTCCGGACCCGGCACTTTGACCGGACGGGGCAGGAGAACGGCGACCCGCGCACCGGCCCTGACGGGCTCTTCACCGCCCGCGCGGCGCTGACCGCGGATCCGGTCGCGCACGCCTTCTACCAGTCCGAGACGGTCGAGGAGGCCCTCGGGCGGCTCGCAGGCGTCCTCGAGCCCGGCGAGGTGGCGTTCCTGCGCGCCTTCTACGGACACTTCGAGGCGCGGCTCGCCCCGCTGCTGGCCGAGACGCGACAGGCCGTCGCGCCGTCGCTCGCTGCGACGGCTGCCACGCTCGACACGCCCGAGGTTCGCAGCTACCTGGGCCACATCGGCCGGCTGTTCGGCGTCGAGGAGCCAGTCGCGTACACGGCCCTGTACGTCTGGTGGCCCAACGAGGAGCTGGTGCGGGCGAGCCCGAGCGGACCGTTCCTGCTGCTTCGCACCCGTCCGCGACCGGGCGAGACGATGAACAGCGCCGACGTCGTGGCGCACGAGGCCGTCCACGTGCTGGCCGCACAGCAGCCGGAGGCGCAGAAGCGGGCCGTGACCGACGCCGTGCTTGCGGAGTGCCCCGGCGTGCTGGACCGGACGCGCCGGTTGGGCGTCATCGAGGAGCCGCTCGCCACGGCGCTGGGCAACATCGAGTTCCGGCGGCGCTTCCAGCCGGCGCGGTTCCGGTGGGGCCGCCGGTGGTACGGCCAGCCGTGGGTGGACGTCTACGCGCGCGTGCTGCACCCGGCCGTCGTGGAGGCCCTCGACGCCGGGCGGGGGGTTGACGAGCGGCTTGTCGCCGACCTGTCGGCGCTGTGCGGCGCGGTGGTCGCGCTGGGGAGCGCCGAGTAGCACGCCCTGGCCGAGCCGGGTAAGGCGACTGCGCCGGACGTCACGGCCAGCGCCGACGCTCTTGCTCACACGGCCGCCCGCGCCGCCAGTGAGCGGCCCACTGTTCTGCCACGTCCGCTCAGAGACGGCCACCGCGTGCCGGGTCGGGGCGTGTTCCGGCCGATGGGGACGTGCTCGGTGCCGGAGTTGCGCCGTGCGTCCGGCGTTCTCGGCGACGTCGGCGGCTGTGCGTGGCGCGCCAGTGATCCGCGCCGCGGCGGGTAGCCGGGGAGCGGCGCTACGAACGCGCAGCGGGAGCCCGGTGCTCGACGTCGGGGCCGGTGGCGCGGACGCGGAGGCGTCCGCGGGGGAACTCGACCTCGAGGCCCGGCCAGACGGCGCGGATGGCCCGGACGGCGTCGCGGACGTGGTAGGCGAAGTTCTTCTTCGCCTCCGGCGTGAGGCGTCCGTCGTCGCCCGTGCGGTAGTGGCTGCCGAGCTGCGCGTGGAGCTGGTCGTAGTTGAGGACGAGCTCGGGGCGGCCGGCGCGCTCGAGCGAGCCGAGGCGGTACGTGAGCCAGAGGTAGAGGTCGTAGGCGAGCGGCCGGGCGCGGAAGAGCTGCGCCTTGCGGAAGTCGAGCGGGAAGCAGTTCGAGACGACCTCGTTCCAGAAGCGAGCTGAGAGCGTGATGGTGCCGCCGTCGGCGGGCTCGCAGCTGGCTGTCGCGCCCTGGTGCCAGAAGTGGTACTGGTCGACGACGAGCAGGCTTTCGCCCGTCTGGTGCGTGCGCGCGCCGTCCACGGTGTCCCAGCGGAAGTCCACGACGGCGGTCGCGAGGCGCTGGAGCTGGTCGACGACGTAGCGGATGCGGCCGTGGCGGCCGCCGGAGGGGGTGACGTCGACGCGCTCGAAGAAGGAGGTGAGCGTCGCGCCGAGCGAGACCGTGCGCGAGTCGCGCTTGCGCGCCTCGGTGACGACGTGGCAGAGGAGCAGGCGCGCGAGGCCGCCGCAGGGGATGCCGCGCGAGACCTCGGGGTGCGCGCGGTTCGGCCCGCGGCAGAGGCCGGCCCGAATCGAGAGCGTGAGGGTGCCGTTGGTGGCCGAGTAGTGCGTGGCGAGGAGCGGCGTGGGGACACCGCCCGGACCAACGACGACGACGCGCTCGCCGGCGGCGTCGAGGAGGTAGCGCTCGCGGTGCGGGAGCATCGCCTGGACGAGGAGCGTCGGGCTGAGGGCGACGGCCCCGGCCTCGTGCGGGCGTCGGTCGAGGATCGAGACGATGCGGCGGTGCCGGTTGTCGAGGCGCGTCCGGGCGGCGATCTCGGATCCGAGGGGGCGAGCTGCCGGGGCGGGTCCGGCGGGCTGTTCGCCGGGAGAGGGTCGCGCGCGCATGCGGGGCTCAGCGTGAGAGCCGGGCGGGCGCGTCGGGTGATCGGTCGGCCCCTTCAGACAGGTATCTTCGGGGTTTACAGCCGGCGGGTCACCGGACCACACGTCCGGACTCGGTGATGGGGGCCGGCTCCCGTTCCCGAGAGCGCCGGCTCCGCTGCATTGAAACAAGTCTTCCGAGGGCGTCTTCCCGGGTGAGCCCGGACCTGAGCGCGAGGCCGTGCGTGTCGCGGAGGGGAGGCGAGGGGTCCAGGGAGGCTAAAAAGTAGCGGCCGCGCGACACCCGTGTCAGGAAATGTACGGACTACCCAATGGTAATCAGCACGGCGGGTCCGGACGGTCCCTGCGTGCGTTCCGGTCGTCCTAGCCAGACGGTGCTCGGCCGATCTCCACACGCTCTCTCATCCCTGCCATGAACGCTCCCTCGCCCGGCCACTCAGCCGGGACCGACGACGCGCCGCCGCTGCAACGGACCGGGCCGGCGCTCCACGCCCTCGTCTACTACATCCTGCTCGTGACCCGGCGCCGTCGGCCGCTGTTCGCCGAGGCGGCCGTCGCGTCGCGCGTGGGCGAGCTGATCGCGAGCCGGGGGGCCGAGATGGGACTGAGCGTGCAGCGCGTGCAGGTCGACCCGGCGACGGTGACGATCCACGTCCAGGCCCCGCCGACGCTGTCGCCGCACAAGATCGTCCGCGAGCTCAGCCGGGCGGTGTCGGCCCCGCTGCGGGCGGAGTTTGCCCACGTGCGCGACCTCGACGGCGTGTTCGTGCGCGACTACATGGTGACGTCGATGCCGGTGCCCGAGACCGCGTGCGACGCCTTCGCGACCGGTATTCCGCGGCGGTACGTGCCGAAGGAGCCGCCTGCCGAGACGGGCGAGGCGGGCGAGACCGCCGAGGCGTAGGCGGCCTCAGCCGGCGATGCCGCGAGCGGCGGGGCCGTCGTGGCGCAGCGTCGCCGGTGGGGCCGGCGCGAGCGAGACGTCGGCCTGCGGGTTGTCGCGGGCGACGCTCCGGAGGACGGCGAGCGGGTCGGCGTCGGCCGAGTAGGCCGTCGGGAGCGTGTCCTGCTCGAACGTCTGGCGGACGTCCGACGCCCGGAAGCGCGCAACGTATCGGCCCTCGCGGCGGAAGACGTGGATGGTGGGTCGTCCGTGCACGAGAAGGTGAGCGGGGTGAGCGGAGGGTCAGCGGGTGCCCGGTTCGAGCGTGTGGGTCCGGACGGCCTCGTCGAACGGCGGGCTCGCGGTGCGGAGGGCGTCGAAGGCGGCGTCGAGCAGTGTGCCCGGCGTCGTCTCGAGGCCGACGGCGAGGCGGACGAGCGCGAGCGTGGTGATGTGCCGCTTGCCGCGGTCGACCTCGCCGACGAACGAGCGGTCCATGCCGCAGCGCGCGGCGAGGCCCTCCTGCGAGAGGCCGAGCGCGAGGCGGCGGTCCCGGACGGCCTGGCCGAGGAGGGCCTCGAGCGGGGGGCCGTGAGGGAGCGAGAGCCGCGACAGGCTGGGCATGCCGGAGCTTCCCCCCGGACGGGCTCAACGTCCACGGGATCTATGCACCGGGCGGGCGGATTGCCCTCTCGGGACCTCCCCCGAAGATGGAGAGGCGGCCGCCCTCATCCATGGGGCAAGCCGCGTTCGCGGCCGTTATGTCTCGATGACCTGCTCGCAGGCGGAATGTGCGGTCGGGGCCGCCGCGGCGTTACCCTCCGTGGCGTCGCCTGTCGTGCCTGTTGGCGTGCGGCTTTACCGGGCGTCGAAGCGGACGCGGCGGTGCGCGAAGTCGACCGTGAGCGCGCCGCCTGCCCAGACCGTCCGCCCGAGCACGACCGTCACCGGGTCGCCGGCCTGGAACACGCCCTCCGCCTCGTAGGCCTCGAGGACGAGCGGCGGGTGGCCCGGGATCGCGACCGGGAGCCGGACGAACGCCTGCGTCCACGTCCCGCCGGGGTACGTGCCCGAGAGCGTGCGCGAGACGGGCACGCCGGCGAGGTCGAACGCGCCGCGCGCGAGGTAGACCGAGCGCTGGTTGCCCGTGTCGACGATCGCGTTCGCCGGCTGCCCGGCGACCGTGACGGCGACGACCGGTGCGCTGCCGGCGTCGACGAGGAAGTTGGGTCGGTCGTCCGGCGACGGCCAGGCCGTCGCCGAGCGGACGAGCGTGAACGTCGAGTCCACGTAGTCGAAGCGGACCGCGGCCGCGAGGTGCCGCAGGACGTCGGCCCCGAGGAAGATTTCGTCCTCGTCCGCCGCGTCGCGCCAGCCGACGGTCGCCGGGACGTTAAACAGCGTCGCCTCGCCGAGCCGGACGCTGTCGAGCAGCACGGCGTAGGTGTCGAAGGCGAGCCCGAGCGATGGCACGCGGGAGCGGCCGCGCGCGGTCGTGTCGACGCGCAGGCCGAGCCGGAGCGCAAGCGCCCGCGAGACGCTCGACCCCGGCGCGCCCGTGTCGACGACGGCCCGGACGGGCGCGCCGTTGAGCGCCGCCGGGACCCGGAGCCCGTCAAACGGGACGGTCGTCTCGGCCGCGTCCATCCGGAGCCGGGCGGCGGGGAAGCGGGCAAAGCCGGCCTCGACCGAGTGCACGGCCTGCGGGTCGTCCACGGCGCGCCGGGCCACGGCCGCTGCCCAGTCGAAGCGCTCGGCGGCGACGTCCGCCAGGCGCGCGCGGACGAACGGCCGGAGCGCGTCCGGCGCAGCCGCGAGCGCCTCGGCGAGCGCGGAGTCAGCCGCGTCGACGTCGGCGGCGACGAGCGCCTTAAGACCGCGCAGCAGCGGCGTGTCGGCGGGCTCCGGGGCGGCGGTGAACAGGGCCACGTCGAGTGCGCGCCACCGGGCCGCGACGGCCGCCGTGCCGGTCGTGTCCGGCGGAGCGACGGACGGGTAGGAACCGGCTGTGCGAGAGGTCGACTGCAGAGGCGACGCAGCAGCGAGCAGCACGAGACACAGAGCGGAGAGCATGCGCGTCTGGCCTGCGCCAGGAAAGGTGGAGGGTGGGCCCTTGTGAACGCAGCGCGAGACGGCCTCGGCGACGACGCCCGAGACGTGCTGCCCGGTGCGCCTGGCGAGGCCTCGGACCTGCTCTGCGAGCGCGTCAGAGAACGGAACGGCCAGGCGCATCGGATCACGGGTGGAGGCACCGCTAGATCTATACGTCGGCTCGCGGTGCGTTCGTCACGAGGGCTCCTGCGCGTCGAGACCGTCGAAGCGCCGGAAGTGCTTCAGGTTGAACGTCGCCACCGTCGCGCATCCGCGGGCGCGCATCCAGGCGGCATGGGCGGCGTCGGCGAAGTCGACGTTCAGGTCCGCATGCCACTCGGCCGCCTGCACGAGCGCGTCCGCATCCTCGACGTCGAGCCCGGGCGTGTGGCAGAGCGCGAGCACGGCGTCACGGACCTGCGGCTTGGTGCGCTTGTAGAACGAGCCCAGCGTCCAGACGACCTCGGCGACGACGAGCGCGGACGTGACGAGGCGGAGCTCGCCGCGTTCGGCGCGGTCGAGCAGCGCCTCGGCGGCATCGGCCTGTTCGGGGACGTCGTCCGTGAGGTAGCGCAGGAAGACGTTCGTGTCGACGAAGACCTGGGTGCCCTCGGCGCTACGCGCTGGCGCGCTCGGCGCGCGCGTCTTGGCGAGCGAGGGTTCGGTGGGTGGAGTCCCGGCAGGCGGAGTCCCGGCAGGCGGAGCCTCGGCAGGTGGAGCCTCGGCAGCTGGAACCGGCGGTCGGTCAGTTGGCATCGGTCTCGCCCTCGGGCAGGTCGGTCGTCGCGGTCAGGCGCTGTGCGCGGTCGGCCTGCACTGAGGCGCGGACGGCGTCGAAGTCCTGCGGTCCGTTGACGAGCACGGAGCCGCGCAGGTCGCGGAGCGACTGGCGGACGGGCCGGAGGACGACCTCGCCGCCGCGCTCGACGAACGCGACCTGGTCGCCCTCGGCGACGCCGAGTGACTGGCGGACGGCGCGCGGGAGCGTAAGTTGACCACGGCGACCGACTCGGGTAGTTGGCATTTTGGCGGTGTGGTGTCAGGCAGATCGCAGAATGTACGGCGCGCATTCTGAATGCCTGGCGGCGGGGCGATGCGCGGACGGTCAAAATACAACGTATGAGAATGACAGTTCTCGGCAGACGTACCTTGCCGAACGGCGTGCCCCTGATTTCTGCTGGACCGTCCGCGGAGCGGTGTTCAATTTGCAATAACGGAATGTCCGACTTAGTCTTTGCCCCGACACTCGGCGCGTCCGTGCCGCTCGACGTCCACACGCCCGCCGGTCTGAACCCGGCGACGGTCTACCTCGCGCGTCTCGCGCCTGGCAGCCGCCGCACGATGCGCGGCGCGCTCGCGGCCATCGCGCGGATCTGCGTGGCAGGCACGGATGGTGAACCGCCGGACCCCGAGGCGTTCCCGTGGGCGCTCGTCCGTGCCGAGCATACCAAGGCTATCCGCGCCACCCTCGCCGAGACGTATAAATACACGACCGCGAACAAAGCGCTCTCGGCGCTGCGCGGCGTGCTCCGCGAGGCGTGGGAGCTTGGGCAGATCGAGACCGAGCACTACCACCGCGCCGCCGCGATCCGCGCCGTCAGGGGGTCGAGTGCGAGCCAGGCGACCGGGCGCGCGCTGAAGCGGCCCGAGCTGCGCGCGCTCATCGAGGCGTGCATGGAGCCCGTCGCGGCGCGCCGGGGCGACGCGCCAGTCGTGAGCGACAAGGGCCGCCGCGACGCCGCGCTCGTGGCCCTCGGCTACGGCTGCGGGTTGCGCCGCGACGAGCTGGCCTCGCTGTCCGTTGGCGACCTCGACCTCGTGCAGCGCCGCCTCGTGGTCCGCGGCAAGGGCAACAAGACGCGCGTCGTGTCAGTCCCGCCAGGGGCCTTCCACGCGCTCCGCGACTACCTCGCCGTCCGCGTGCCGGAGCTCGGCGACGGTGCTCTCCTCTCCCCCGCCTATGTGGGGAAGCCCCTCTTCGTCCGAGCGCGCCGCGGTGGACGCCTCGACGCCTCGGCCGCGGCGCTCACCGGGCAGGCCGTCTACCACGTGCTCGAAACGCGCGCCCGCGAGGCGGGCGTGGCCGCGTTCAGCCCGCACGACCTCCGGCGCAGCTACGTCGGCGACCTCCTCGACGAAGGCGCGGACCTGTCCGTCGCGCAGCAGCTCGCCGGACACGCGAGTCCGACGACGACGGCCGGCTACGACCGCCGGGGCGAGCGCGCCAAGGAGCAGGCCGCGAGTCGCCTCGACGTGCCCTACGACAGGTGACAGAACACGTGGTAGTCCAGGTGGCGACGCCTTCGGCGAGCCCGGATCGGTTCACCTTTCAGGCCCATGTGACCCCGGCGGGGCCCGTCCGGAGGACGCGCCCATTCCGAGCAGCCTCGCTCCTCTGCCTACAAGCAGGTTACCGACCGCGGCACCGACGACGCTCCACCGGAGCGACCGGAGCGTGGCCTGCCAGACCGCAGCCATCCCAACGCTCAATCCAGTCCCGCCCACGCGACGTTGTGGCTGAGCATGACAACGAGGGCGGAGGCGGTGCCAGGCCGGGCTATCCGCGGAGAGTCGCGAGCGCCGTCCGAGCGGCCGCCCGCTCGGCGGGCGTCACAAACGGCCGGGCGGCGGGCGCGTCCAGCGCAGCGGTGGCGCGGGCGAGCAGCGCCTCGGCTTCGTCCCGGCGCCCCTGGCCGGCGAGGCTCCGGCCGAGCTCGAAGGCTGCCCGCGCCGCGACCGGGTCGTCTTGAGCCGGCAGCGCCGCGGCGATCCGGAGAGCCTCGCGCGCCGGCACCTCGGCGTCAGCGGGGCGGTCGAGGCCGTTGAGTGCCCGGGCCAGTTGGAGGAGGGTCCCGCCGAGGTCCGGATGGTCGGGAGGCAGCAGGCGGCGGCGGAGCACGACGGCCGAGTCCAGCACGGGCCGGGCCCGCCGGAGATGGCCGCGGTCGTTGAGGAGCTGGCCGAGGTTGGAGAGGTCCGAAGCGACGTACGGGTGCTCGGGCCCGAACACGCGGATGTCCGCGGCGAGGGCCTCGCGGAAGAGCGGCTCGGCCTCGCCGAGCCGGCCGGCCTGCGCGAGAGCCGCGCCGAGCGTGACGACGGCCTTCGTCGTGCGGGCGTGGTCGGGGCCGTAGAGCCGGCGCCGGATGGCGAGCGACTCGCGGAGCGGGCCGGTCGCCTCGTCGTTGCAGCGGGCCTGCTGGAGCACGCCCCCGAGCCCGTTGAGCGCCCGCGCGAGCAGCCACGGGTCGCCGCCGCGGCGAGCGGAGACGAGCCGCCGCGCGAGCGGGAGCGCCTCGCCGAAGCGCCCGAGGTCTTGCAGCGCTCCGACCTCCCCCGTGCGCGCGGCCAGGACGTCGGCGTCGCCCGCGCCGCGGACCGTCGAGAGATCGGCGTAGGCGCGCCGGTAGAGGCGGAGGGCTTCGGACGGGTTGCCCAGGCTCGCCTGGACGTCGGCCGGCGCGGACCGGGCCAGCGCGGTCGACGGGGCACCCGGCCCGTCGGCGCGGGCGAGCACGCCGATGGTGCCGCCGAGGAGCGTGTCGGCGAGGGCGAGGTCACCAGCCTTGCGGTACGTCTCGCCGAGGACGCGGAGGGGGTTAGCCCCGGAGGGCAGCGTCCTCGACGTCCGAGACGCGCGCGCGCCCCCGGTCGAGGGCTTCGCGCGCCGTGACCGCCCGGCCGTCGGCCTGCTCGGGGTCGGCGGCCTCGAAGAGGTCGCCGAGGAGCGCGGCCACCTCCTCGGCCTGAGCCGAGTGCGCCTCGGACGCGGCGCGGGCCTCGCGTTCGCGCCCGAGCGCGACGAGCGCCACGGCGAGGCCGGCCACCAGGGCGACGACCGCGACGACGCCGGCGGCGACGACGCCGCGGTGGCGCTGGACGAACCGCGACGCGACGTAGGCGACCGAGTCAGGGCGGGCGGCGACGGGGCGGCCGTCGAGGTGCCGTTCGAGGTCGTCGGCGAGCGCGGCGGCGGAGGCGTAGCGGCGCGCAGGGTCGGGGTGGGGCGCCTTCAGGACGACCGTGTCGAGGTCGCCGCGGAGCGCGCGCGAGCGCGCGGCGGCGGCGGGCGAGGTCAGCGTGCCGTCGCCGGTCGTCGCGGCGAGGCTGGGGCGGGCCGCCTCGCGCGTGGGTCCGGCCGCGCCCGCGTCGGCGTGCGGGTGCCGCCCCGAGAGCACCTCGTAGAGCAGCGCGCCGAGGCCGTAGACGTCGGCCGCCGTCGTGACGGTCGCCGTGCGGTCGAACAGCTCGGGCGCGGCGTAGGCCGGCGTGAGCAACCGGAGGCCGGTCCGCGTGATCGGGAACGCGCCCGAGTCCCGCTCGCCCTCGGCGTCGAGCATCCGGACCCGCTCGGCGACGCCGAGCGCGTGCGCGTCGGCCCACTCGGTGATCGGCGTCCCGTCGACGAACTCCATCGCGAGGTACGGCACGCCGTCCGACGTCTCGCCGCCGTCGAGCAGGCGCGCGATGCCGACGTGGTCGAGCGCGGCGAGCAGGTCGCGCTTGCGGCGCAGGCGTGCCGCGACGTCGGAGCCGGCGAGCGCGAGCGTCTGCCGGACGACCTTCAGGGCGACGGTCTGCTCGAGGGTGCCGTCGGCGCGGTAGACGCGGTAGACGCGGCCCATGCCGCCCTTGCCGACGAGCGCCTCGACGCGGTACGGCCCGACGCGGGCACCCTCGGCGACGCTCGCGGTGCCGCCGTCGGCCGCCTCGGCGAGCGTGCCAACGAGCGGCGCGAGCGCGCCCGCACCGTGGTCGAGCAGTGGGTCGTCGGCGAGCGCGCTCGCGAGCAGCGGCCCGAGTGCGGCGCGCGTCGCGGGGTCGAGCGCGGCGACGAACGCGCCGCGGTGGGGCTCGTCGAGCGCGAGGGCGCGGTCGAGGGCGCGGTCCAGCGTGGGCCAGTCGGGCACGAGCCGTCTCGGTGGTGAGGGGCGAGAGGAGAGCGAAATCGACGCGGCATGGCTGCCAGCGCCGCGGCGCTGGTCACGCGCCGAGGTCGGCCCGGAGGTGCGCCTTCGCGCGGGCCCACATCCGCGCGGCCGTCCGCGGCGAGACGCCGAGGACCTCGGCGGCCTCGTCGATGCCGGCCCCGCCGAAGAAGCGCACCTCGACCAGCCGCGTGAGGTCGGCGTCGTGCACCACTCGGACCACGGATGTCAGTACACGTCTCTGGGTTTCGGCGCCCGATGCCGTGAGGCCGGCGTCCGCCCGTCGCTCGGCAGCGCCGGCGATTGCTACGACAATGCGATGTGCGAGAGCTTCTTCGCGACGCTCGAATGCGAACTGCTCGACCGGCGCAGGTTTGCGACGAAGGCCGA
>JAYWIE010000225.1:0-3538 GCA_043789155.1 Rubricoccaceae bacterium
GACGTCCGCGCCGGCCTGGGCGTCTGCAAGACCCCGGCGCAGTACGGGGCCTTCCCGACGGACGCCTACTCACACACGCCGGGCCACGCCGGCGCGAAGCAGCCGGGCATGACCGGGCAGGTCAAGGAGGACATCCTCTGCCGCTGGGGCGAGCTCGGCGTCGCCGTCGACGCGGGCCGGATCGCGTTCCGCCCGAGCCTGCTCCGCGCCGGCGAGTTCCTGCCGAGCGCCTCGGCGTTCCACTTCGTGGACGTCCACGGCGCGGACCAGTCGCTTCCGCTCGGTGCCGGGACGCTGGCGTTCACCTACTGCCAGGTGCCCGTCGTCTACCGCCGCGCCGACGCCCTCGCGGTCCGCCTCGTCGGTGCCGATGGCCACTCGACGCGCGTCGACGGCGACGCGCTCTCGGCCGAGGCGAGCGCGGAGGTCTTCCGCCGCACCGGCTCCGTCGTCCGCATCGAGGTCGACCTCTCGTCGGCGACCTGAGAGGCTGACTATGAACGAACGGAGATGCCCAGCATGCCGTCATTCCCGGCCCCGCCGGGAATTCAGAGTCGGAGCATGACGCTCGGTGCACTGGATCCCGCGTGCGCGCTGGCAGGGGTAGGTATTGCCTCCCATCCCCAACCACCGTCGTTGGCTGCGCCGTCCTCGGGGACTCGGGTCCCGCGCACGCGGGAATCCAGAGTGCCGACCACACACCTGCCCGTTGACTCTGGATTCCCGCTTTCGCGGGAATGACGGTGTAGAAAGGAAGCGTGTGGGGGGATGCTCGGCAAACTACCTAACCCCTTCCAGCGCGTGCGCGGGAACGATGGCAATGTGAAGGACCATTAACAGCCAGGCTCCGAGGCACTGGCCGGGGCGCTCGCTCACGGCGTCCGCTGGTAGACGCGCACATAGTCGACCTCCATCGTCTGCGGGAAGACGGTCGTGCGGTTGGGGCGGCCCGGCAGGATTCCTCCGACGGCCGTGTTGAGCAGCAGGAAGAAGTCGTGGTCGAACGGCGCGGACGGCCTGGTGCTGCCTGTCGTGTACCAGTCGCCTGCCCGCTTCGTCTGGAAGAGCACGTTGTTGACGTACCACCGGAGCTCGCCCTCCTCCCACTCGAGCGTGAACGTGTAGAAGTCGTCCGCGAAGGAGCTCGAAGACAGCTTGAAGGCCTCGCCCGCGAAGACGTTGGCCGGAGCCGGGCCGCCGTAGTGGATCGTGCCGAAGATCTCGTCCGGCTTGCTGCCGATGTTCTCCATGATGTCGATCTCGCCGGACGCGGCCCAACCGCCGTAGGTGTCGCGGCTGAAGAACATCCAGATGGCCGGCCACAGGCCCTGCGTCCGGGGCAGCTTTGCCCGGATCTCGAAGCGCCCGTAGGTCCAGTCCCCCTTGCCCCGCGTGTCCAGGCGCGTCGAGGTGTACGTCGTGTCGGTGCCCGCAATGGCCCGGCGCGCAGTGATGGTGAGCTTTCCGTCAGAGACTGTGTGGTTCTGGTTGGTGTAGGTCTGGAGCTCGTTGTTGCCGAAGCCGCACAGGCTCGGGCAGCCGTTGCCCAGCACGACGTTCCACTTCGAGGCGTCCAGCGCGGTGCCGTCGAACTCGTCGGACCAGACGAGCGACCAGCCGGCGGGCGTCGCCTGAGGGTCCGGCGTGACCTGGTCGACCGAGTTGTCGCAGCTCGCCGTGAGCAGCACGAGGCCGAGGACGAGCGCAGTGCGGGCGAGCGCGCCGAGGCGGAATCGGGAGAGGATCGGAGTCATGGGAGGAGATGGGAGCCCGCGCGCCTGCCTAGCGGCTGGCCGTGCGGGCGGGCGTGCCGACGTAGAAGGGGAAGTTGGCCGTCGCGACGTTGCCCTGGCCGTCGTAGGCGTAGACGAACATGCGGTACGCGCCCTCGGTGCGGGGCGTGCGGATGGCGAGCGTGCCGCCGGCGCGGCGGACGTCGCGGAAGCGGACGGCCTCGGGGCGCGCCTCGGCGTCGCCGCCGGCGCGGATGTCCGTGCTCTCGGGCAGCAGCTCCCACTCGTAGCGGAGCGCGTCGCCGTCGGGGTCCGTGACGGCCGCCTCGAACGTGAGGACGCTGCGGGCGTCGGCCGTGACGCTCGACGCCGCGCCGGAGCCGTCGGCCGTCAGGGCCGTCAGGACGGGGGCGCGGTTCGCCGGCCACGTGCCGGACCACCCGTGCTGGAGCTCGTCCATCACCTCGGTCTCGAAGCCGCCCGGCGTGAAGACGCCGTACCACGTCGGCGTGGTCTCCTGCTTCGCGCCCCAGAGGAAGACGTAGGAGCCGATGGCGTGCGACGAGTCGGCGCGGATGCCGCGCTCGTAGCGGATGCGGACCATCTCGGCCTTCTCGTGGCTCGTCTGCTCGACGGGCGCGCCCCAGGCGGTCTTGGGGACCTCCCAGTGGCCGTCCGGGCCCCACTCGGTGATGACGTACGGGCCGTTCCACCCGGCGCGCCGGAGCGTCGTCCCGATGGCCGGCCCCTCGTAGCCGTAGGACCGGAGCGCGCGCGTCCCGCCGACGAGCTCGCCGTAAGTGTTGATGCCGTAGACGTCGATGGCCGGCGCGCGGCGCATGATGAGCTGCACCTCGGCGACGTCGAGGCCCGCCGTGACGGTCATGACCGGGTGGTTCGGGTCCTCCTCGTGGATCATCTCGGCGATGTCGTTGATCGCGTCCCAGACCTTGAAGTCCGAGTAGAAGAGGTCGTTCTCGTTGCCGACGCCCCACATGAGGATGGCCGGGTGGTCCTTGTAGGCGCGGACGACCTCGCGGAACTGCGCGAGCTGGGCCGCGACGGCGCGGCCGTCGTCGTAGTCGAAGCCCTGGCGCTCCTGCCCGGCCCAGAGGCCGAAGAGGACCGTCATGCCGCGCGCCTGCGCCTCGTCCAGCACGGCGATGCCCTCGCTGGCCCCCCACGTCCGGATGGAGTTCGCGCCGTACGCCTGGGCGCGGTCCAGGTACTGCTGCCCGCCGACGCCGCGGATGTAGTACGGCTCGCCGCCCCGCGTGAGCGTCCAGTTGCCGCGGGCGTCCTGGCGGGTCTCGACGCGGACAGCGCCGGTCGCGGTGACCGGCGCGGCCACGGCGGCGGAGACCATCGGCTGCTCGGTGATGACGTCGCGCGTCTGCGCGTCGCGCGTCTGCGCGTCGCGCGTCTGCGCCCCGGCCGGGACCGTGGCGAGGAGCGCGAGAAGCGCGGCGGCGGAGAGTCGGAGCGTCATGTCGGTCGGGGCCTGGAAGTCGGGGCACGTCTAGTCGCGCGCGACGAGCCGGATGTTGTCGATGTAGACGTCGCCGGAGTCGTTCATCCGGATCAGGAGCTGCTGGACGGTGCTCAGGTCGGCGTCGCCGCGGAGGTCGCTGAACGGGATGCGGAGGCGCTGCCACTCGGTCGTGAGCACCGTGCCCGTCCCGAAGCGGGCGGCGAGCGGGACCGACGAGAAGCGCTTGCTGTAGTCCTGGAGGCCGATCTCGACCGGGACCGAGGCGGCCGTGCCCGACGCGAGACGGACGTCGAGCTCGATCACGGCCTGCGCG
>JAYWIE010000226.1:0-12793 GCA_043789155.1 Rubricoccaceae bacterium
GTGGGCGTAGGGCCACAGCATGCTGTGGCCCTACCGAGCATCACGTATCGTCCCGGCGCGCATCGTCCGGCGCGGACGTCCCGACGCGGACGTCCCGGCAGGCCCGTTTTCCGCCTGCTCTTCAACGCTCCGATTGGTCGCCGCGCGCGCGCGGCGGTTAACGTCCGGCACCTTCCCTCCCGACTCCCCCATGGCAAGCGCTCCCTACGACGTCGCGATCATCGGCACCGGCCCCGGCGGCTACGAGGCCGCCATCCGCGCGCACCAGCTCGGCCTCCGCGTCGCCGTCGTCGAGAAGAACAAGCTCGGCGGCGTCTGCCTCAACATCGGCTGCATCCCGACCAAGGCGCTGCTGAAGTCGGCCGAGGTCGCCGGCCAGATGCGCCACCTCGGCGACTACGGCCTCTCCATGGCCGGCGACGTCCAGATCGACTTCGCGGCCGTCGTCAAGCGCTCGCGCGGCGTCGCGGACAAGATGAACAAGGGCGTCGGCTTCCTGATGAAGAAGAACAAGGTCGACGTCTTCATGGGCGCGGCGACGCTGCTCGGGGACGGCCGCATCGGCATCGCGCCCTCCCAGACGATGGACAGCGAGACCGTCGGCGAGGCGACCGAGATCCAGGCCGCGCACATCGTCGTCGCCACCGGCGCGCGCGCGCGCGCCATCCCGACGCTGCCCGTCGACGACGTCAAGATCCTCGACTACAAGCAGGCGATGCTCCAGACGACGCGCCCGGCGTCGATGCTCATCGTCGGCGCGGGCGCGATCGGCGTCGAGTTCGGCTACGTCTACCACCACATGGGCACCGAGGTGACCATCGTCGAGCTCCAGGACCGCCTCGTGCCGGTCGAGGACGCCGACGTCTCGAAGGAGCTCGAGCGGGCCTACAAGAAGATGGGCGTGACGCTCATGACGGGCGCGCAGGTGACGGCCGTCGACACGTCGGGCGAGGGCTGCGCGGTGACGGTTTCAACAGCGAAGGGCGAGCAGGTGCTCCACGTGGACCAGGTCCTCTCGGCCGTCGGCGTCGTGGGCAACGTCGAGGGCTTCGGGCTCGACGAGATCGGCGTTGCCCACGAGCGCGGCGCGGTCGCCGTGGACGCCGAGTACCGGACGAACGTGCCCGGCGTCTACGCCATCGGCGACGTCATCGGCGGGCCGTGGCTCGCGCACGTCGCCAGCCACGAGGGCATCGTCTGCGTCGACGGCATCGCGCACGCGATGGGCAAGACGGACAAGAAGCCGCACCCCGTGGACTACCTCAACGTCCCCGGCTGCACGTACTGCCTGCCGCAGATCGCCTCGGTCGGCTACACCGAGGCCGCGGCCCGCGAGAAGGGCTTCGACGTCAAGGTCGGCAAGTTCCCCTTCGCGGCCTCGGGCAAGGCGGCCGCCATCGGCGACCAGGCCGGCTTCGTCAAGGTCGTCGTGGACGCGCGCTACGGCGAGATCCTCGGCACGCACATCATCGGCCACGACGCGACCGAGATGATCGCGGAGATCGTGACGGCGAAGGCGCTCGAGGCGACGGCGCACGACGTCATGGACGCGATGCACCCGCACCCGACGCTCTCGGAGGCCGTCATGGAGGCCTTCCGCGACGCCTACGGCGTGGCGATCAACGCGTAGTGCCAGTGGCGGAGGGCCAGTGGCCAGGTGGGCAATGGCCAGTGGCAGGTGGAACGGGGCACGCTCGGTACCGGGCGCGCCCCGTTCCGTTTCGCGTGCCCCTCGTCTGCCACTGGCCATCTGCCCACTGGCCTCGCCCAAGAACCGGACGCGCCGTCGGGCGTGCAGGGGCTCCACTCTCCCCACCCCCCATGTCCGACGACACCAGCCGCGACGACGGCAAGACCCACGACGAGCAGGTCGCCAAGATCGCCGAGCTCATCAAGGACGTCCGCATCTCGACGCTCACCACCGTCGACACCGACGGCACGCTGTGGAGCCGGCCGATGGCGATCCAGACCGACGCCTTCGACGGCACGCTGCACTACTTCACCAAGGCCGACTCGGAGAAGCTCACGCACGTCGCGGCCAACCCGAACGTCTCGGTCGCCTTCTCGGACCCGGACGACCAGAACTACGTCATGATGGCCGGCACGGCCGCCGTGGCGAACGACCGCGCCAGGATCGCGGAGCTCTGGTCCGAGCCGATGCGGACCTGGTTCCCGGAGGGCTCGGACGACCCCGACCTGCGCCTGCTCACCGTCGACGTCACGCGGGCCGAGTACTGGGACACGCCGTCGTCGGCCGTGGTGTACGCTTACGGCTACGTCAAGGCCGTCCTGACGGGCAAGCCGGCCAAGCCCGGCGACCACGCCAAGGTCAGCCTCTGACGCGACGCCCGCCGGAGCCGCGCACCTCCGGCGGGCGTCGCCGGTCCGCCCGGCGACGGGCCGTCCGGCTGCCGCCGGAGCCGGGCGTGCTGGCGGCGGGATCCCCGTCCGACCATCAGCGTTTTGCAATAACGGACAAACAGATACCCATGACGCTCTCCCCTCTCCGCTTCGGCGACGCCGACAGCACCGACGACGACCTGCACGACGACGACGCCGCGCAGTCGATCCCGCTGCTGACGCACGACGAGGAGCAGGCCATGACCGAGGCCTCGCTCCCCGAGACGCTGCCCGTGCTCGCGCTCCGCAACACGGTCCTCTTCCCCGGCGTGGTCCTCCCGATCACGGTCGGCCGCGACGCCTCGCTGAAGCTCGTCAAGGACGCCTACGCCGGCGACCGCCTCGTGGCCGTCGTGGCCCAGAAGAAGTCCGACGTCGAGACGCCCGGCCCCGAGGACCTCTACGACGCCGGCACGGCCGCGACGATCCTCAAGCTCATCAAGATGCCGGACGGGTCGGTCAGCATCGTCATCCAGGGCAAGCGCCGCATCGGCGTCGAGGCGTACACGCAGACCGAGCCGTACCTCCGCGCCCGCGTCACGGCAGTCGACGAGGAGGCGGCCGAGGCGGGCGACTCGGCCGAGCTCTCGGCCCGCGTGCGCCAGATCAAGGAGCTCGCGGTCCAGATCGTCAACCTCTCGCCGAACCTGCCGAGCGAGGCCGCCTACGCGATCCAGAACATCGAGAGCCCGCGCTTCCTCGTCCACTTCATCACGTCCAACCTCCAGATCGAGGTCCAGAAAAAGCAGGAGCTGCTCGAGACGCGGCCGCTGCTGGACCGCGCGCAGCTCGTGCTCGGCTACCTTGAGCAGGAGATCCGCGTGCTCGAGATCTCAGAGGAGATCCGCTCCAAGGTCAAGACGGACGTGGACCAGCAGCAGCGCGAGTTCTTCCTCCGGCAGCAGCTCAAGACGATCCAGGACGAGCTCGGCGAGACCGAGGGCTCGACGGCCGACACGAACGAGCTGCGCGGCAAGCTCGACGCCAAACGGGCCGACCTGCCCGCGACGGTCGTCGAGACGGTCGAGAAGGAGCTGACGAAGCTCGCCCGCACCAACCCGGCGAGCCCGGAATACTCGGTCGTCCGCAACTACGCCGAGACGATCCTGGACCTGCCCTGGAACCACGTCTCCGCGGACGCGATCGACATCGCGCGCGCGTCCGAGGTGCTCGACGAGGACCACTACGGGCTCGGCGACGTCAAGCGGCGCATCCTCGAGTACCTCGCCGTGCTGAAGCTCAAGGGCGACCTCAAGGCGCCCATCCTGTGCTTCTACGGGCCGCCGGGCGTCGGCAAGACGAGCCTCGGCAAGAGCATCGCGCGCGCGGTCGGGCGCGAGTTCCAGCGCGTGTCGCTCGGCGGCGTCCGCGACGAGGCCGAGATCCGCGGCCACCGGCGGACCTACATCGGCGCGCTCCCGGGCCGCGTCGTGCAGGGCCTGAAGCGCGCCGGGACGTCCAACCCGGTCTTCATGCTCGACGAGATCGACAAGCTGGGCTCGGACTTCCGCGGCGACCCCGGCTCGGCCCTGCTCGAGGTGCTCGACCCCGAGCAGAACGACACCTTCAACGACCACTACCTCGAGCTCGACTACGACCTCTCGCGGGTCATGTTCATCGCGACGGCCAACTCGCTCGACACCATCCCTGGCCCGCTCCGCGACCGGATGGAGATCATCGAGATCAACGGCTACACGGCCGCCGAGAAGCTCGCCATCGCCAGGACGTACCTCGTCCCGCGGCAGGTCGAGCGCAACGGCCTCACCGAGGCGCAGTTCTCGATCACGGACGACGCGCTGACGCTGCTCGTCGAGGGCTACACGCGCGAGTCCGGCGTGCGGCAGCTCGAACGCACCATCGGCTCGGTCGTCCGCAACGTCGCGATGACGGTCGCGACGGGCACCGCCGAGCGCGGCGAGGTGACCGTAGACACCGTCGACGACGCGCTCGGGGCGCGCACGTTCTACAACGACGTCGCCGAGCGGACCGAGGTCCCGGGCGTCGCGACGGGGCTGGCGTGGACGCCCGTCGGCGGGGACATCCTCTTTATCGAGGCCAGCCTCAGCCGCGGCACGGGCCGCATGACGATCACGGGCAAGCTCGGCGACGTGATGCGCGAGTCGGCGCAGGCGGCGTCGTCGTGGGTGCGCTCGCACGCGGAGCAGCTCGGCATCCCGCAGCAGGCGTTCACGCACTTCGACCTGCACGTCCACGTCCCGGCCGGCGCGATCCCCAAGGACGGCCCGAGCGCGGGCGTCGCGATGACGGCCGCGCTGGCGTCCATCTACACGCGCCGCCGCGTGCGCCACGACGTCGCGATGACGGGCGAGATCACGCTGCGCGGGCTCGTGCTGCCGGTCGGCGGGATCAAGGAGAAGGTCCTCGCCGCGCGCCGCGCCGGCATCACGTGCGTCGTGCTGCCGGACCGCAACCGCGCCGACGTCGAGGAGATCAAGGACGAGACGCTCGACGGGCTCGACGTGACGTACGTGAAGCGCATCGACGAAGCGCTCGAGATCCTGCTCGACGCCGAGCCGACGGGCGACCCGGCCGCGATGTACGACGTCCCGGACCCCGACCGCGCGCCCACGCCGCAGCCCGACGTGGTGGTCGTGTCGGACGGCGAGGTGTCGGAGCCGGTCGTGCAGTAGCAACTCGCCGCTCGTGGTCCCTACTCGCCGAGCAGGTCCAGCACGAGCGGCGTCACGTCGAGCTGTGTCGGCGTCTCGCCGACGGCCCCGACGACGCGGGCGCGCACGGACGCCCCCAGGCGTCTCGGGTGCGCGACGAGCAGCGGGATGAGCCCGTCGCGGGCCGTCGCCGAGCCGTGGCCCGAGAGGCGTGGCGAGCCGAAGTAGAACCGGCCCTGCGGCGTGCTGACGATCTCGCCCGACGCGGTCACGGCCGTCCCGTCGTGCGCCATGAGCAGCACGTCCCCGGCGCGAGCGCCGAGCGGCCCGTCCGAGAGCCAGCCGAGGCGCTGCTCGAAGGCGAGCAGGTCCGGGCGCGGCGTCGCGGCGAGGTAGTCGGCGACGGGGACGAGGCGGCCGCCGTCGTAGACCTGGAACGGGGGCGATGTGCGGCCGGACGGGTCCGAGACGCGCGCGAGGACGAGGTCGAGCGTGCCGCCCATGCCCGAGGCCGAGTCGCGGCGGGCGGCGTCGAACGCGCCGGCGACGGCCAGCACGTCCTCGCGGAGGCGCGCCGGGCGCTGCCAGTCGCACGGGCCGGTGTCGGCCGGGCACCCCGCCGGGTCGGCCAGGAAGATGTGGGCGAAGGACTCGTTGTAGGCCATCACCGCGTCGTAGGCCGACGAGTCGACGCCGACGGCGAACGGGCGCACGCGGCGGCCGGCGGCTTCGAGGACCGCGACCGGCTCGTCGGCCGTGCCGTCGCCGCCGAGGCTGTGGCGGTCGTCGTCGAGCGACGGCGAGTGGCCGTGGTCGGCCACGACGACGACGTAGGTGTCGTCCAGCGCGCCGGCGTCGCGGTAGAGGTCCAGCACGCGGCCGATGTTGCGGTCGACGCGCGAGACGAGGTAGTCGCGCTGCGCCTGCGCGCCGCGGTCGTGCGCGACCAGGTCCACGCCGGGGAAGTAGGCCACCTGGAGGTCCGGCACGCCGTGCGCGCGGAAGCCGCGGCGGACGCCCGAGACCGTGTCGTCGTCGAGGGTGCTGTAGACGGCCCCGCGGCTGCCGGCGAGCAGGTGGACGCCCGCCTTGATCAGGTCGCCGACGTCGCCCGGGTCGGGCATCGCGAGCACGTCGGCCCCGCGGTAGACGAAGCCGAGCGCGACGTGCGCGCGGACGTCCGCGCGCTCGAAGAGCGTCGGCACGGCGATCGCGCGGCCGAAGAGGTCGTCGGTGTAGATGCCGAGCGTCTGCCGGACGCCGCGGACGCTAAGGGGCACCGGCGCGTAGGACGTGAGCGTCTCGCGGTCGAACCACTCGTTGCCGGGCACGCCGGACTGCGCGCCGGTCGCGCCGGTGTAGACCGCCGCCCACCCGCCCGACGTCTCGGACGGAAGCACGGACATCACGCCGGGCGCGGCGTAGGCGTGCGCCCACAGGTTCTCGCCCTGCGGCGCGCCGAGCAGCGCCGAGAGGCGCGGCATCTCGCCCGACGCGATGGCCTCGCGCAAAACGCCGTCCCCGACGCCGTCGAGGCCGATGACGAGCACACGCGTCGTGCCGCGGATCGGGCGGAGGTCGTCGCGCAGCGTCCGCTCGCCGCCGGCGACGAACAGCTCGCCGACGCGGGCCGCAGACGCGCCGAAGGTCCCGCAGCCGGACGCCAGAAGCGCGAGGAGGGACAGTGCGAGGACGGAAGACGGGGTCGGCGGGCGCATGGACAGGTCGGGCGGAAACCGGAAGGCCGGGCAAACTTCCGGCCGCCTCGTGAGTCCGGCCGGGCCCTCACCGAATGTTGGCCGGAGCGGCGACGGGCCCGCCGGCAGGTCCCGATCTTGCCTGCGCCCACCGCACCACCCCATGTCCCTCTTCGACGACCTCGCCCCCGACGCCTCCCGCCGCAGCCGCGTCGGCGTGATCACGCACGGCTCGCTCGGCGCGGGCGTCGAGATGAAGCTCGATCCGGCGCGCTCGGTCGAGTCCGTCCGCGCCGGCACGTTCGTCGTCGTCGAGGGCGAGGCCTTCGACTTCTTCTCGCTCATCACCGACGTCCGCATCGACGCCGCCAACGAGGGCATCCTGCTCAACCCGCCCGGCCGCGAGGACGAGCTGCTCAGGCGCGTGCTCCAGGGCTCGGGCACCTACGCGACGGTCTCGATGAAGCCGCAGCTCATGGTCCCGCAGGGGACCCTTGACGAGGCCCCGCAGCCGGTCAAGACCGTCCCGGCGCACTTCTCGGCCGTCGGCGAGGCGACCGCGGACGACGTCGCGCGCGTGTTCGGGGCCGAGGCCAACGCCGGCGGCGACCGCTTCTTCAACGTCGGGACGCCGCTGGGCATGGACACGCCGGTCTGCCTGGACCTCGCCCGCTTCGTCGAGCGCTCGAACGCCGTCTTCGGCAAGACCGGCACGGGCAAGAGCTTCCTCACGCGGCTGCTGCTCGCCGGGACGATCGCGACCGGCCGCGCGACGAACCTCATCTTCGACATGCACAACGAGTACGGGTTCAAGGCGCGGCAGGAAAGCGACGACGAGACCGCATCGTTCGTGCCGGGGCTCCAGCAGCTCTTCGGCTCGCGCGTCCAGATCTTCTCGCTCGACCCCGAGAGCACCCGTCGCAGAGGAGGATCCCCCGACGCCGAGGTGCACCTCTACGCGGACCAGGTCGAGCCCGAGGACGTCCTCCCGCTCCGGGACACGCTCCAGCTCAACGCGACCGCGACCGAGTCCACGTTCGCGCTCAAGAAGGCCTACGGCGCGCGGTGGCTCGCGCGCCTGCTCGAGGCCGAGCCCGGCGAGGTCGAGGAGATGGCCACGGCCACGGGCGCGCACCCCGGCTCGCTCTCGGCGCTGAAGCGCAAGCTCGACCGCCTCACGAGCTACGCCTTCTTCCACACCGAGCCCCGCCAGGGCAAGCGCGACGCCATAGACGAGCTCTTCGACGCGCTCGACGCCGGCCGCTCGGTCGTGCTCGAGTTCGGCCGCTACAACTCGCTGCTGGCGTACCTCCTCGTCGCCAACGTCGTCACGCGCCGCCTGCGGGACATCTACGAGCGCAAGATGGAGACCTACGAGCGCACGCAGAACACGGCGGACCAGCCGCGGCAGCTGCTCATCACCATCGAGGAGGCGCACAAATTCCTCGGCCCCGAGACCGCCCGCGAGACGCCCTTCGGCACCATCGCGCGCGAGATGCGCAAGTTCTACGTGTCGCTGCTCATCGTGGACCAGCGCCCGTCGGGCATCGACGAGGAGGTGCTGAGCCAGATCGGGACCAAGATGGTCGCGCAGCTCAACGACGAGAAGGACATCGCGGCCGCGCTCGTCGGCTCGCCCGGCGCGGCCGCGCTGCGCCAGATCCTGGCCTCGCTGGACTCCAAGCAGCAGGCGCTCCTGCTGGGCCACGCCGTCCCGATGCCGATCACGATCCGCACGCGCGACTACGGCCCCGAGCTGTTCGCGGACGTCCGGGCCCGCGCCGGCCTCTCGACGGCCGCGACGCCGGAGGCGCGCCGCGCCGAGACCGCCTCGCTGTTCTGAGCCAGTGTGCGCCTCACACTTGGCCGCTCTACCGCCTCAGAGCGAGCGCCACGGCCCAGGCGGAGAGCACGATACGCGGAGCAGCCCGCAACGAGACGGCCGATCCGAGCAGTCGGCGTGCTGGTGCAGGTTATACCGCGCCCAGCGGGAGCGAAGCCTGCGGGCCACTCCACTCGAGTTCTAACGACGAGAATACATGGTAGAGGCAGTGCTCCGTGAAGACAGCTAACTCCCTTCGCTCCGTGTCCAAAGCGCAGAAGGCGTACCGAAATAGGGCCTCGGAGTCATCCTCGAATCGAAGCATGACGACGCCGCTGAAGTCTCCGGAGCTAAGCTGGCCGCCAGTTTCTGGTCGGTAGAGCCGAAGCCACGCTTTCCAGTGAACGGGCAGGTACTGATCGTGTCGCAAGAAGAAGTGCAGCGCGGTAACAGACAGCCGCTCACCCGCCGCACAGCGAGCACGACGGCCGGGACGGAGCGCAGGATACGCTGAGCGGCCCGTAATGCGCTGACCAAGACGTGCGGTCGGCGTGCTGCGGCAGGTTATGCAGAAGCGGCGATACCGCTTATTATGCACACGATAAACACTTCTACTCTCCTGCGTCGAGCTTCTTTACTATGGTACCTGAATGTGGAAGCGGGCAGACACATGGCCCCGAGTCCGACTCCCACTGAATCCCCTAGACGAATAAGGCGAATCAAGTTTTCCCTCTATTCCATGTAGCGTGCGCTGCAATCTGAGTGTACCTTCGCCAATTCCCTCAACAGGTCGCTCACCTATAGTTACGAAGGCCTGACTACTGGGATATGCATCATTGTCCGGACTTGATCCGACTTGAAAAGTACCTATAGGAAGCTCTGTAAAATTTCCGTTTGGATCTGTTGGTTCAAAGAGATAAATGACAAATCGTATGTCACTTCTTCCGGCGTCAAACTCGATAGGGATTGCGACTTGCCACGTTTGATCTGTCACGTTCAGTCCTGAGTCAGCCGCTGCTACCCTTGCGCTTCCGGAGGCAACGGCATTCATGTCACCGGAGACGGTGAGTTCGAACGTGCCGGGGTCCAAATCAGTCTCGTTCATGCCGCATCCGAAGAGAGCGGCAGCCAAGCAAAGGGGAAGTACGATCTGGGTAGGCATCATGCGTTTGAAGGTCGGAGAATGGACGATTCGCTTGGGCTGGATGTGCTTCTGCATAACGAATGGCCGCTCAGCGGCGGCACGGTGCGACGAGGCGCGGGCGAGCAAAGTAGACGGCGAGCGTGACACGAGCAATGCGGCAAGCGGTGCCGTCCGCTGCAGAGGCGGGTTCTGCCGCGCCCCCCTACAGAGTGGTATCAAACCACGCCTCCGAGTGCGGTCCGGGCTCTCCGTCGAGCGGGATGTCTGTCACCCACGTGAACGGCCGCGCCGCCTCACGCTCGATCCCGAGCGCTGCATAAAGCTCCGGCTCGTCCATGTCGTACCACGCCCCAGCTACGTGGCAGTCGGCCCCTTCCAGGAACTCGAACTCGTGGGTCCGAATGTGGATCTGCGCTCGGGTCTCCGTCCCGTCAGCGAACGTGACTCGGCCTGCACAGACGTAATGGCGACCGTCGAGCGGGATCGCCTCACTCGTCCACGATTGCGCCTCACAAGGGCCGACGAGGACTCGCGCCGTCCCTGGCCGGGCGTAAGCGATAGGGGCGCCCGACGCTTCGATCTCTTCCTCTGTGATGGGCATGGAGAGCGCGGCAGAACTACTACTTGAGCGGCCCGGCCCACCCGCGGTGCCGTGCAGAGCTGCCACAATACGGGCCGGACCTCCTCCGAAACAAGCCTCGCCCACTTCTTTCCGCGCTGCATAACGGACGGATACGCCCGGATACGAGCCCGCGAGTCCTGCGACGCCGCCAGGCCCAAACGCCCTCGGCAACAACCGAATGCCCCGACGTCACCCGGGCCGCCGGCCCTTGCGGCTCGGGCGAGGGTCCGCCCGCGCGGCGCTACGTTCCCGGTCCGCCCGCCGCTCCCCGATGCGCTCGCTCGCCCTCACCCTGCTCCTCCCCGCCCTCGCGATGGCCCAGACGCCCGCCGACACCACGGCCGACCCCTTCCTCTGGCTCGAAGACGTCACCTCAGACCAGTCCATGGCGTGGGTCGAGGCCCACAACGCCGAGACGCTGAGCGTCCTCGAGGCCCGCCCCGAGTTCGCCCGCCACTACGAGCGCGCCCTCGACGTCCTCACCGCGACCGACCGCCTCGCCCTCCCGGGCCTCCGCGGCGACGCCGTCTACAACCTCTGGACCGACGCCGCCAACCCGCGCGGCCTCTGGCGGCGCGCGACGCTCGCGAGCTACCTCGCCGGCGCGCCCGCGTGGGAGACCGTCCTCGACCTCGACGCGCTCGGAGCCGCCGAGGGCGTCGGATGGGCGTGGGGCGGCGCGACGTGCCTCGAGCCCGACTACCGCCGCTGCCTCGTCAGCCTCTCGCGCGGCGGGTCGGACGCCCACGAGGTCCGCGAGTTCGACACGGTCGCGAAGGCGTTCGTCGACGGCGGCTTCCGCCTGCCCGAGGCCAAGGCCGCCGCCGAGTGGATCACGGAGGACGAGCTGCTGGTCGCGACCGACTTCGGTCCGGACGCTGCGGGCACACCGTCGATGACGACGTCCGGCTACCCGCGGACCGTCAAGCGGTGGCGGCGCGGGACGCCGCTCGCGGCCGCCACGACCGTCTTCGAGGCGCAGCTCACCGACATGGGCGCGTGGCCGGCAGCCTTCGTCTCGGGCGAGCGCCGCATCCCGGCCGTCTCGTTCCGCCCGAGCTTTTTCGAGGGCACGACGCACGTCGTCACCGAAGACGGCACCGGCGGCCTCGGCCAGGACGGCCTCGCGCGGCTCGACCTCCCGCTCGACGCCGACCCGAGCCTCGCCGCCGACCGCCTCGTCGTCTACCTCCGCTCGCCGTGGACGGCCGGCGGCGAGACGTTCCCCGCCGGGGCCGTCCTCTCGGCCTCCTTCGACCGCTTCGTCGCGGGCGACCAGGCCTTCGAGACCGTCTTCACCCCGACCGACCGGCAGACCGTCGAGTCCGTCGCGACGCTCGGGGCGGACGTGCTCGTGACGCTGCTCGACACCGTCCGTGGCCGCCTGCTGCGCTTCACGCACAGCGGCAGCGGGTGGACCGCGCGGGCCGTCGACGTCCCGCCCGGCGGCTCCGTCGCCGTCGTGACCGCGGACGACGAGACGGGCCGCTTTTTCCTCACCTACAGCTCGTACGTCCAGCCGACGACCCTCGCGTTCTCCGACACCGACGGCACGGTCCGCACGGTCCGCTCGCTCCGGGCGCAGTTCGACGCCACGGGCCTCACGATGGAGCAGCACGAGGCGACGTCGGCCGACGGCACGCGCGTGCCGTACACGGTCGTCCGCCGCGCGGGCGTCGCGCTCGACGGCACGGCCCCGACCGTCCTCTACGGCTACGGCGGCTTCGAGGTCTCGCTCGCGCCGTCGTACGAGGCGATGACGGGCGCGCAGTGGCTCGAAGAGGGCGGCGTCTACGTCGTGGCCAACATCCGCGGCGGCGGCGAGTTCGGGCCGGCGTGGCACCGCGCCGCGATGCGCGAGAACCGCCCGCGCGCCTTCGAGGACTTCGTGGCCGTGGCCGAGGCGCTCGTCGCGACCGGCGTCACGAGCCCGCGCCACCTCGGCATCCGCGGCGGCTCCAACGGCGGCCTGCTCATGGGCGCGATGCTGACGCAGCGGCCCGACCTCTTCGCGGCCGTTGTGGTGCAGGTGCCTTTGCTGGACATGCTCCGCTACCACCGCCTGCTCGCCGGCGCGTCGTGGATGGCCGAGTACGGCGACCCGGACGTCCCGGCGGACCGCGCCTTCATCGCGCGCTACTCGCCCTACCAGAACCTCCACGCCGGGACCGCCTACCCCGTCCCGCTCTTTACCACGACGACCCGCGACGACCGGGTCCACCCCGGCCACGCGCGCAAGATGGCCGCCCGGATGGAGGCGATGGGCCTGCCGGTCTACTACTTCGAGAACACCGAGGGCGGCCACGGGGCCGGCGTCACGCCCGAGCAGCAGGCCCGCACGTGGGCGACGGTCTACACGTACCTCGACGAGCGCCTGCGCCCGTAACGGCGGAACGTCCGGACGCGGGGCGGATACGATGCCCTCGCCCCTCCCCCGCCCCATGAGCCGAGCGTTCGCAAAAGACGACGGCCCCGACG
>JAYWIE010000227.1:0-3528 GCA_043789155.1 Rubricoccaceae bacterium
CCCCGGCGCGCGCATCGGCCACGGCTTCGCCATCGACCACGGCACGGGCGTCGTCGTGGGCGAGACGGCCGAGATCGGCGACCACGTGCGGCTCTACCAGGGCGTCACGCTCGGGGCGCTGTTCGTCGCCCGCGCGCTCGCCCGGATCAAGCGCCACCCGACGCTCGGCGACGGCGTGGTCGTGTACGCCAACGCGACCATCCTCGGCGGCACGACGCGCGTCGGGGCCGGAAGCGTCATCGGCGGCAACGTGTGGCTCGTCGAGAGCGTCCCACCGGGCTCCGTCGTCACGCGCACCAGCACCGTCCGCCACCGCGCGCCCGACGACGCGCTCGCCCCGCCGCCGTATCACATCTGAGGGATGCGGGATCGGGGATGCGGGATGCGCAGATCGTCCCGAGAGCCGTTCTGCCCATCCCATATCCCGCATCACCCATCCCGATGAAAGCCCTCTCCGTCCTCGACACCATCGGCGGCACACCGCACGTCCGCCTCAACCGTCTCTACCCGGACGCCTCGGCGCGCGGCGTCGAGGTCTACGTGAAGCTCGAGAAAGCCAACCCCGGCGGCTCCATCAAAGACCGCATCGCGCTCGCGATGGTCGAGGCGGCTGAAGCCGACGGCCGCCTCACGCCCGGCGGCGTCATCGTCGAGCCGACGTCCGGCAACACCGGCATCGGGCTCGCGCTCGTGGCCGCGGTGAAGGGCTACCGGCTCATCCTGGCGATGCCCGAGTCGATGTCCGTGGAGCGGCGGCGCGTCATGGCCGCGTACGGGGCCGAGCTCGAGCTGACGCCGGCCGCGGGCGGCATGCGCGGGGCCATCGAGCGCGCGGCCGAGCTCGTCGCCGCGACGCCGGGCGCGTGGATGCCGCAGCAGTTCGAGAACCCCGCCAACGTCGCCGAGCACATGCGCACGAGTGCGCAGGAGATCCTGGCGGACTTCCCCGACCGCCTCGACGCGCTCGTGACGGGCGTCGGCACGGGCGGCCACATCACGGGCGTCGCGCGCGTGCTCCGCGAGACGTTCCCGAGCCTGCGCGTGCTCGCGGTCGAGCCGGCGGCGAGCCCGGTGATCTCGGGCGGCGCGCCCGGCCCGCACCCGATCCAGGGCATCGGGGCCGGCTTCATCCCCGGCAACCTCGACACGAGCCTGCTCTCGGGCGCGGTCCAGGTAGCGAAGGAGGAGGCGTTCGAGTACGCGCAGCGCGCAGCGCGCGAGGAGGGCCTGTTCGTCGGCATCTCGTCGGGCGCGAGCCTCGCCGCCGTCGCGAAGACGCTGCCAGATATGCCCGACGGGGCCGTCGTGCTGACGTACTGCTACGACGGCGGCGACCGCTACCTCTCCGTCGACGGCCTGTTCTGAGCCGGCTGGCCGTCAGAGGCTCTGCGGCGTCTCGGACGCGCCCGGCCGGTCGCCGTCCGGCGCGCCGGCGATGCCGGGCGCGATGGCCGTGCCCAGGCTCGACGCGCCGACGCCGGTCATGTCGGCCCCGGTCGTGTCCGCGCCCGAGGGGTCGAGGTCGTCGCCGTGCTGGCCTGCGCCGGGGCCGGTCTGGGCCGTGCCCATCGTGCCGTCGGGGGCCGTGCCCGTCCCGGTCGGGCCCGTTCCAGCAGGCGTCTGCGGGTCGGGCGTCTGCGAGTCGCCCGCGAGGGCGTCGGTGTCATTCGTGGTGCTCATGGCGAGGTGCGGGTGTGTGGAGCCGGAGAACGCCCGTGCGGGCGCGTCCCGTTCCCCGAGTCCGCGCATGGCACCGCCGGGTGCGCCTACCTCCCAGTACTCGGTGAGGGAACCCCTGAGATATGGCCGCAAAGGGCCCCTGACATGTTAAACACACACGTACAACGGAACGGCTCGGGCTCAGCAGTCGAATGAGGGGAAGGCCGGCTGGTCGCCGGCTTATCACCCACCCGCTTTCGACACCATGGATATCTCCCCGAACACGCCCCCTGCGGCGCTCAAACGCATCTCCTGGGGCGCGGTCTTCGCCGGCGCGGTCGTCGCCGTCGTCGTCGGCCTGCTCCTGAACCTGCTCGGGCTCGGCATCGGCCTGAGCACGTTCGAGCTCGGCCCGGACGACACGGCCAAGGGCCTCGGCATCACGCAGGGCATCTGGTTCGTCGTGTCGAGCCTGCTCTCGCTCTTCGCCGGCGGCTGGGTCGCCGGGCACCTCGCCGGCATGCCGCGCCGCGTGGACGGGATGCTGCACGGCATCGTCGCATGGGGCCTCACGACGCTCCTGACGGTCTACCTCGTCTCGTCGGGCATCGGCAGCCTCATCGGCGGCGTCACGAGCGTCGTCGGCGGCGTGGCGAGCGCGGCCGGCTCGGGCATCGCCGCGGCTGCGCCGGAGGCGCTCAGCGCGGCGCAGGAGCAGATCGACCAGCGCGGAATCACGCTGGGCACCATCCGCAGCGAGGCCGAGGCCCTCCTCCGCGACACCGGCGACCCGCAGCTCACGCCCGAGGCCCTCGAGGGCCAGGCCGACGCGGCCACGGCAGAGGCGCAGGCCGGGGCGGAGACCGCGGCCCAGGCTCCGGCCTCGACCGACTTCCGCGCCGCCTTCGACAAGGTCTTCGACCGCGCCGAGGGCGTCGCGAGCGAGGCCGACCGCCAGGACCTCGTCAACGTCCTCACGGCGCGGACGGACATGACCGAGGCCGAGGCACAGCAGACGATCGCGCAGTACGAGCAGACGCTCGGCGCAGTCCGGGCGGAGGCCGACACGCTCGGCGCGCAGGCCGCAGACGCCGCCGAGGGCGCGACCAACGCCGTCGGCAAGGGGGCCATCGCGGCCTTCTTCGCGCTCCTGCTCGGCGGCCTCGCGGCCGCCTTCGGGGGCGGGATGGGCGCACGCTACGTCTTCAAGGAGGAGTATCCCGAGGGACACCCGTACCGCACCGTGGCCGTCCGCCGCGACGCGTAAGGGCCCTGGGCGCTCGCGCCGCAGGCGACCACCGCGGGGGCGGGGCTTCGGCTCCGCCCCCGCGGCCGTTTCGCCACGGCCGCTTCCCCGTGGCCGGTGCGACCTTGCGGCCTTCACCGCGCCCGTCTCAATGCCGCCCGTTCCGCCTGCGGAGTCCCCGTTCCCCTTCGACCAGCACGTCGCCTGGACGCCCCGCCCCGAGGACGTTGCCGAGACCAACCTCGCCCGCTTCTGGACGCGCCTCGGCCTCACGTCGTACGCCGAGCTTCAGGCGTGGGCCCTCGCCGACGTCGGGCGCTTCTGGGACGCGGCCGTGGCAGACCTCGGCATCGAGTTCGCGACGCCGTACACGCAGATGCTGGACACGTCCGCCGGCATCGAGCGGCCCGAGTGGTGCGTCGGCGGGCGGATGAACGTGACGCACAACTGCCTCGACCGCTACGCCGGCACGCCGGCGTGGGGCCGGGACGCCGTCCGCTACGAGCGCGAGGAAGGGGGCGTCGAAAGGCTCACGTACGCCGAGCTGCACGCCCGCGCCGGCGCGTTCGCGGCCGCGCTGCGCGGGCGCGGGATCAGGCCCGGCGACACGGTCGGCATCCTGA
>JAYWIE010000228.1:0-3528 GCA_043789155.1 Rubricoccaceae bacterium
CACGACCGCCGCCGCGTACGTCGCGACGGCCGTCCGGGCCGCGCCCGGCGCGAGGCGGTCCAGGTAGTAGCCGAAGAACAGGGCGAGCACGCCGAAGGCCGTCACCTTGGCGAGCGTCACCAGCTCGTCGAAGCGGCCGCCGGCGTAGCGCTCGCCGTACATCCCAGAGAACGCGAACAGGAACAGCCACCCGACGACGACCAGGGCGCTCAGGCCCGGCGGGAGCGTCCCGGGCATCCACGCCCAGCGCTCGCAGGCCGCCCGGAACAGGGCGGCCGCCGCGCCCAGGCCGAGGGCGTCGCCCAGAAGCAGGGCCAGGAGCTCGACGCGTCGCGTCACCAGAAGTCGGCGGAGGGGGGCGTAGCGAAGGGCCTCGGCGCGGGGGGCGGGTGCGGACGCAAGGTAGGCGGGCCCTGCGGCCGGTGCAAGGCGCGGCCGGCACACCGCGCGGCTAGCTTCGGCCCACGCCCGCCCGCGCACCCGTGCCGACCGCCTTCCGTCTCGCCGTTCTCGTCCTGCTCACCGCCGGGAGCGTTGCCGCGCAGTCCCACCGCCTGCTGCCGCTCGGCGACCCCGCGTACACGCTCGTCGAGCGCCTCCAGCGGCGCGGGCACCTGCTCGGCCTCAACCCGACCGTGCTGCCGGTCGACGAGGGCCAGGTCGCGGAGGCGCTCGCGCGGCTCGTCCCGGCCGACCTCACGCCGACCGAGGCGCGCTGGGCGGACCGCCTCCGCCGCCGCCTTCGCCCGACGCCCGAGGCGGGCAGCGGGAGCGTCGCCGTACTCGAGACCGGCGGCGGCGTCCGGGCGACCAACACCGACCGCCTCGACCCGGCGCGGACGGTCGAGGCGACCGACGCGACTGTCTCGGCGGGCCAGGTCAACCTGTTCCCCAGCGCCGTCGTGCAGGCCAGCATCGGGGCCGGCCCGTTCGTGGCCCAACTCGGCGCGCGGCTGGACACGTTCTACCCCGACGACCCGGACGGGCTCAACGTCGGCAACGTCTCGGTTTTTCTGCGCAACGAGGAGGCGCACGTCGGGGCCGTCGGGCGGCTCGCCGAGGTGCGGCTCGGGACGTTCGCGCGGCAGTGGGGCGTGCCCTCCGGCGCGGGCGTCTTCGTCTCGGCCAACCCGCAGCCCTACGACGCGCTCTCGCTCCGCATCGGCGGCGAGCGCGTCGCCGTCCGCTCGTTCGTGGCCGAGCTCGACGCGGCGACGCTCGACGGCCGCTTCACGGGCCGCACCGGCGACCGCTCCCGCGACCCCAGCCTGCGGCGCTTCCTCGCGGGCCACCGCATCGACTGGCGGCCCGCGCCGTGGCTCGTCGTCGCCGGCGTCGAGACGATGCTGACCTCGGGGACGAACGCGAGCCTCTCGCTGCCGGCGCTCCTCCCGACGGCCGTGCTGTCGTTCCTCAACGACGGCGCGCCGCGCAACGCGGAGAACAACGGCATCGTCGGCGGGCTGCTGTGGGTGCAGCGCGGCCGCGCGACAGTCACGGGGCAGCTCGCCTTCGACGACTTCGACCTCTTCAACGGCCTCGAGCCGCCGTCGATCGCGCTCACGGGCCAGGCCGTCGTGGCCGGGCTCGGCGACGCCGTCGACGTCGGCGTGGACCTGACGCTCGTCACGGCGCGCGCCTACCGCTCGTTCCTGCCCGAGCAGGTCTACACGTACGCGCTGCGCAGCCTCGGCGCGCCGGCGTCGGACCTTCTCGACGTCCGCCTCTTCGCCGACGCGTCCCTCGAGCGCGTGCTGCCGGGCCTGACGCTCGGGCCCGAGCTCCGGTTCGTGCAGCAGGGCGCGGGCGACTTCGCCACGCCGTACCCGACCAACGGCGCGCCGACGCTCGGCATCGGCGACGCGCAGCGCACGCTCCGCGCCGGCCTCCGAGGTGATTACACGATGCCGTGGGCCTTCGTCCGCGGCAGCGTCGGCCTCAACCGGACGACCAACGACGGCTTCGTCCGCGGCAACAGCCGCACGCACGTCGTCGGGCTGATCGAGGCGGGCGCGCGGATCCGGCTCGCAGCGCCGGTCCCGCTGGGGTGGTGACGGACTCTTCGGCGTTCCGCGCGCTCGTCCGCCGCTACGGCGCGGACGCGACGGCCGAGCAGACGCTCAACCGCGGGATGCGCCACTGGACGCACGGCGACGCCGGCGGGGCCGACGCCGGCGGGGCCAACGCTGGCGTGGCCTACGCCGTCTCGCGCGTGACGGGCCGGCGCGTCTGGGTGACGGCCGGCGGGCCCGTCTGCGCGCCCGCGGCGCGAGCGGCCACGATGCACGCGTTCGAGGCGGCCGCCGGCGCAGCCGGCGCGCGCGTGGTCTGGTTCGCCGTCGACACCGAGGCCGTCGCCGCACTCGGCCCGGGCCATGCCGCGCTCGTCGTCGGGGCCGAGCCCGAGTGGTCGCCCGCGCGCTGGGCTGAGGCCGTCGACGGGCATGCGTCGCTGCGGCGGCAGGTGCGCCGGGCCGGCCGTCAGGGCGTCGTCGTCCGCGAGGAGCCCGCGGCTCAGGCGGCGGCCGACGCGGGCGTCCGCGACGTGCTCGCGTTCTGGCTCGCGACGCGCGGCATGGGCGCGCTGAGCTTCCTCGCCGACCCGCACGTCCTCGACGCGCCCGGCGACCGCCGCGCGTTCGTCGCCCGGACGCCCGGTGACCGTGGCGGCCGGGCCGTCGGCGTGCTGTGGCTCGCGCCGATCCCGGCCCGAGACGGCTGGCTCGCCGAGTGGGTCTGGCGCGGGGACGGCGCGCCGAACGGCGTCACGGACGCCCTCGTGGACGCGGCCGTTCGGCAGCTCGCGGCGGAGGGGGCGGCCGTCGTCTCGCTCGGGCTCGTCCCGCTCGCGTCGGTCGCGCCGCCGTCGGACCCGTCGCCGTCCGCGGCCGTGCGCGCGCTGATGCGGTGGATGCGCGCCCACGCGCGCCGGTTCTACCGCTTCGACGGGCTCGAGCGGTTCAAGGCCAAGTACCGCGCGGAGTGCTGGCGACCGATGCACGTCGCGACGCCGGGCGCGCACGTCGGGCTGACGTCGCTCGCGGCCGTGGCCGACGTCTTCGCGGCGCGGCGCGGCCTCGTGCCGCACCTCACGGGCGCGCTCGCACAGGCAGCGCGCGAGGAGGCGCAGACGGCGCGGGCACGGCTCGCCCGCGGCTCGGGCGGGCGCTAGCTCGGGCGGGCGTTAGCTCGCGACGAAGCGGAAGGTCGCGGTCGTCGACTGGTTCGTCTGCGACGCGTTCGACGGCAGCGGGCGCGCCCGGCAGCGGCTCACGACGGCCCGCGCGGCGCGGACGAGGTCCGCGTTGCCGCGGCCTGACGCCGAGACGTAGCCGCCGTCCGGGCGGAACGTGACCGTCAGCGTGACCTCGCCGGGGATGCCGCCGAAGGGCGGCGTCGGGCAGTCGTAGGAGCGGTTGCCGAAGGCGAAGCCGACTTCGGCCGGGGCCGTCCCGCCCGAGCCCGAGCCGGTTCCGGCTCCTGCGCCCGAGCCCGTCCCGCCCCCGTCGCCGCGGCCCGAGCCCGACC
>JAYWIE010000229.1:0-3523 GCA_043789155.1 Rubricoccaceae bacterium
CAAACAGCTTCTCAGCTGGACTTTGGCCTTTTGGTAGCGGGGCGGGGGCGTCGTAGATCACAGGTTCTGTCTACCAAACGGAGCCCGTGACCACACTGCCCCCCGCCCTCGCTGCTGTCATTGTAGCGTTTCGGCCGCTGTTCGACCACCGCGTTTTCGACCGCGCCTGCGTCCTCGCCGCAGGCGCGCTGCTCGCCGTCCGCACGCGCACCGTCACCGCGGCGCTGCGCGTCACCGGACACGACGACGCACGCTTCGGCGCCTACCACCGCGTCCTCAGCCACGCCCGCTGGTCCTGCCGCGACGCGGCTCGCAGCCTGCTCGCGCTCGTCGTGGACCGCTTCGTGCCCGACGGGCCAGTCGTCGTCGGTATCGACGACACCATCGAGCGACGCTGGGGGCCGAAGATCGAGGCACGCGGCATCTACCGCGACCCGGTCCGCTCCAGCCACGGCCACTTCGTCAAGGCGTCCGGGCTGCGCTGGCTCTCGCTCTCCGTCCTTGCCGTCGTCCCGTTCGCGGCCCGCGTCTGGGCGCTGCCGTGCCTGACGGTGCTGTGTCCGAGCGCGCGCTACTACGCTCGCCGCCGAGCGACGAAGACGCTCATCGACCACGCGCGTCAGGCCATCCTCCAACTCGCCCGCTGGCTTCCAGGCCACCAGATCGTCGTGGTCGCCGACGCGGGCTTTGCCGTGATCGACCTTCTCGCGGCTGTCCGGGCGCGCGTCGCCGTGGTGACCAGGCTGCGCCTCGACGCCGCGCTCTACGATCCGGTGCCTGCGCCCAGGCTGGGGCTCGTCGGCCGCCCGCGCAAAAAGGGCGCACGCCAGTCGACGCTGTTGGCTCGCGCGGCGGATCCCGCGACGACGTGGACGCCGGTCGTCGTCAGCCAGTGGTACGGCAGGGCGGACCGCACGGTCGAGGTCGCGACCGGCACGGCTGTTTGGTACCACGTCGGCAAGACGCCCGTGCCACTGCGGTGGGTGCTCGTCCGCATTCCCGGCTCAGCCGACGCGCCGAAGGCGTTTCTCTGCACCGACCTCAGCGCGGCACCGCTCGACGTCGTGTCGTGGTACGTGCGCCGGTGGACGGTGGAGGTAACGTTTGCCGAGGTCCGGCGGCACCTCGGCGTCGAGACGCAGCGGCAATGGTCCGCGCCGGCGATCGCGCGGACGACGCCGTGCCTGCTGGGCCTCTTTTCGGTGGTGACGCTCGTGGCCGACACGCTGCACGCGGGCGGCGATCTTTCGGCACGCCAGAGTCCGTGGTACCAGAAGTCGTCTCCGAGCTTCAGCGACGCGCTGGCGGCAGTACGGCGCGAGTTGTGGCGGTCGGCAGTTTCTGCGACGTCAGGGTCTGAGCCGCAGACAGCGGAAAACACTGGGGCGGTGTTTGAGCGGATGAGCGCCGCGCTGGCCTACGCGGCATAGGGCCAAAGTCCAGCTCAGGATGACAGGCTGCGAAGATGTGTGCCGGGCAGGTTCTCGGAACGGGATGGCAGACGCGACAGGACGCCGGACGCGCGCCGTCCGGACAGCGCGCGCGCCTGGCTATCCTCCGTGCTACCTTCACGACGCCAGACGCGCGCGGGCAAACCCACGACGGCCGAGGCCCACCCGTTCGCCCCCTGATTTCCGTTGGCCCGCACGCTCTCCCGCTCGTCCGCCGTCGAGGTCTGGCCCGCGTTCACGGACGCGATGCTGGCCTTCGTGCTCGTGCTCGTGCTGATGCTGGCGTACGAGGTCGGCTCGCAGATCGAGATCGCCGGCCCGAGCCAGGCCGCCGTCGTCGCGGACCAGCGCCGCGTCGAGGCGCTCGTGGACAGCCTCGGCTTCGCGGGCGTCCGCGTCGAGACCGGGCTCGGGCGGCAGGACATCACGCTCGGCCAGGAGGTCCTCTTCGCCTCGGCCGGCACCGACCTCGAGCCCGAGGGCACGCGCATCCTCGCCGCGCTCGCCGCGGCCGTCACCGGCGAGGGCGTCCCGACGCTGCGCGAGATCCAGGTGAGCGGCCACACCGACGACGAGCCCACGGCGACGGCCACCAACTGGGAGCTAAGCTCCGCCCGGGCGACCAACGTCGTCCGCTATCTCGCCGAGGCCGGCATCGACCCGGCGACCGTGCGCCTCTCGGGGACCGGCTATGGCGAGTTTGCGCCCGTCGCCCCGAACGCAACTCTGGCTGGCCGCGCTGCGAACCGGCGCATCGAGATGCGGCTGCTCTACGCCCAGTGACCCACGCCTCGCCGCCCATGCGCGTTCGCGCCGCCCTGCTTCTGCTCGCCGCCACGGTCTCCGCCGCCGGCCTCTCCGCGTGCGGCGGCGGCGGCTCGTTCGGCGACCCCGCGACCGTCGCCGAGGTCGAGCGCCTCGTGCTCGCCGCCGCGCCCGAGGCGTCCGGTGCCCTTCGCCGGACGGGCGACGCGCCCATCGGGCCGGTCGAGGTCTACGTCGACCTCTCGCTCTCGGTCCAGCCCTATCTCGCGCCGGCCGCCGCCGCGCCGGGACAGGCGCGGGGCGGCGCGCCCGCGTTCTCGCGCCTCGTCGAGGGCCTCGACAACTCGCTCGGCAGCGACGTCCAGTTCTTCGGCTTCGGCTTCGAGCCCGACAGCACGCGCCAGACCGTGACGCCGATGCCCGTCGGGCGGCTCCTGCAGGCGGCGACCTACACGCGCCGCAACAACGACTACGGCGCGCTCTTCGCCGGCTTCGCGCCGGACTCGACGGGCACCGCCGCCGGCAACGGCGGTCTCGGCGGTAGCGGCGGTCTCGGCGCGACGCGCGTCGTGATCACCGACGGCGTCGAGTCCGACCCCGAGGGCGGGCCGCGCTTCGGCCGCGTCGTCGCCGCGGCGGACCGCTGGGTGCGCGCCGGCGGCGTCTTCTCGGTCCTCGTCTACCGCGCCGACTACACCGGGACATACTACTCCGAGGGCGCGGCCTGCCCGCGCGGCCGCCTCGCGATGGCGTGCGCCGACCGCCCGCTCGTCGCCTTCGTCTTCGCCCCGACGGCCGACCAGGCGGACAAGCTCCAGGCCTCGATGGGCGAGCCCGAGCACGTCGTGCGCGTCGGCGGGCGCGACGCCGCGCTCGAGCCCGTGGCCGAGGTCGCCGCCGACGGCTCGCGGCGGCCGACGACGCTGCTGCGCAACCTCGGCCAGACCGTCGCGCCGGGCTTCGAGGCCGTCCCGACGGCCAGCGTCGACAACCGCGCGGCCGACGCGCAGGGCTTCGTCCCGCTCGCGTTCACGCTCCGCATCGACGCCGCGCGCGAGCCGTGGCGGTCGCTCACGCAGCCCGAGCGCGAGGCCTTTCTCCGGACGCTGCGGCCGCGCCTGCGGACGTTCGCGGTCACGACCCGCCGCGACTCGGTAGCTCTCCAGGAAGTCGACGCCGATGTCTACCGCCCGACTGTGACCGTCGATTCGGCCGGCGTCGCGCACGTCGTCGTGCCCGTGAAGCGGCCCGAGCTGAGCGGCACGGCCGCCGAGGGCGCGCGCCAGTTCGCGTTCCTGCTCTCGCTC
>JAYWIE010000230.1:0-3522 GCA_043789155.1 Rubricoccaceae bacterium
GGCACCCTCCATGAGGCGCTCGAAGTCGTAGGTGACGCGCTTCTGCTGGATCGTCGTCTCCATCGCGGCCATGAGGAGGTCTGCGGCCTCCGTCCAGCCCATGTAGCGCAGCATCATCTCGCCCGAGAGGATCACGGACGACGGGTTGACCTTGTCCTGCCCGGCATACTTCGGGGCCGTGCCGTGCGTGGCCTCGAAGACGGCCGCGCCGGTGCTGTAGTTGATGTTGGCCCCGGGCGCGATGCCGATGCCGCCGACCTGCGCCGCGAGCGCGTCCGAGAGGTAGTCGCCGTTGAGGTTGAGCGTCGCGATGACGTCGAAGTCCGTCGGGCGCGTGAGGACCTGCTGGAGCGTGATGTCCGCGATGGCGTCCTTGACCGTGATGCCCGCGCCGGGCCGGCCCTCGGGGATCTGGCACCACGGCCCGCCGTCGATCTCGACGGCCCCGAACTGCTCCTTGGCCACGTCGTAGCCCCAGTCGCGGAAGGCGCCCTCGGTGAACTTCATGATGTTGCCCTTGTGGACGAGCGTGACGCTCTCGCGGCCCTCGCGGACGGCGAAGTCGAGCGCGGCGGCGACGAGGCGCGCGGTGCCCTCCTGCGAGACCGGCTTGACGCCGAAGCCCGTCGTGTCCGGGAAGCGGACGTTCTTGAACTGCGCCGGGAAGTGCTCCTCCATGAGCCGGCGGAACGTCGCCGCGTCCGGCGTGCCCGCCTCGAACTCGATGCCGGCGTAGATGTCCTCGGTGTTCTCGCGGAAGATGACCATGTCGACGTCCTCGGGGCGCTTCACCGGGCTCGGGACGCCCTCGAAGTAGCGCACCGGCCGCAGGCAGACGTAGAGGTCCAGGATCTGGCGCAGCGCGACGTTGAGCGAGCGGATGCCGCCGCCGACGGGCGTCGTGAGCGGGCCCTTGATGGCCACGAGGTGCTCGCGGATGACGTCGAGCGTCTCGTCGGGCAGCCACGAGCCCGTCGCGTCGAAGGCCTTCTGGCCGGCGAGGACCTCGCGCCACTCGATCCGCCGCGCGCCGCCGTAGGCCGTCTCGACCGACGCGTCGAGGACGCGGGACGCCGCGGCCCAGATGTCGGGGCCGATCCCGTCGCCCTCGATGAACGGGATGATAGGCTGGTCGGGGACGGACAGGCCGTCGGGGGTCATCGAGATCGGGGCGGGCATGGGCGCGGAGTCGGTGGATGGGGCGCGGAAGCTACCGCCGCTGGCCGGCCCCGGCCCTGTGGCCGTCCGCGCCCGTCAGAGCGAGCGCATTCTCTTCCACCGTGTCATCCTGAGCGAACGCGCAGGATCGCGACGCCGCCGGTCTGCTCTGTCGCAGCCGTTGGCAAAGGCTCAGACGCCCCGCTAAGATCCTTCACTACCGCCGCCGACGGCGGCGGGTTCAGGATGACACGGCTTCGGACTCGGGGATCCGAGAGTGCGCCTGCCCTGGGCCGTCCGCGCCCGGGGCCGTCCGCGCTCGTATTCGTCAGAGCCGGCCCGTGAGCGAGAGCAGGCGGAACTGCCAGACCTTGAGCGCCGCCTCGCGCACGATGCCGCGGCTCATCTTGGACTGCCCCTCGGTCCGCTCCGTGAACACGATCGGCACCTCGACGAGCCGGCAGCCGTGCTTCCACGCGCGGTAGTTCATCTCGATCTGGAACGAGTAGCCGTTCGAGCGGACGCGGGCGAAGTCGATGGCCGCGAGCGCCTCGCGGCGGAAGCACTTGAAGCCGGCCGTGACGTCCTGGATGGGCAGGCGCGTGATGGCGCGCGTGTACATGCCCGCGCCGTACGACAGCACGAGCCGCGCGAGCGGCCAGTTCAGCACCCGCAGCCCGTCGACGTAGCGGCTGCCGATGGCGACGTCCGCGCCCTGCCCGCCCTCGGCCGGCGGCTGGCACGCCTCGACGAGGTGCACGAGGTCGTCGGGGTTGTGCGAGAAGTCGGCGTCCATCTCGCAGACGTAGGCGAAGCCGGCGTCGAGCGCCACGCGGAAGCCGGCGAGGTAGGCCGTCCCGAGCCCGAGCTTGCCCGCCCGCTCGACGAGCCCGACGCGCCGCGGGAACTCGCGCTGGACCTCGCGCACCAGGCCCGCCGTGCCGTCCGGCGAGCCGTCGTCGACGACGATGACCGCGAAGCCGCCCGGCAGCCCGAGCACGCGCCGCAGGACCGACGCGACCGTCGCGGCCTCGTTGAAGGTCGGGATCACGACGACCGCGCCGAGCCCGGCGGACGGGTCGGGGGCGTCGAGGAAGGCGTCGCGGTCGGTCGGCGGCACGAGCGTGTGGTGGGTGCGGCAAGCTACGCGCGCCGCTGCTTTTTTCGCACACCGGGCGCGTCCGCCCTGCTCCGGTCGCCGAGGGCACGGAAGCGTGCCGCGGCGTCGCGCCGGGGCGCTATTTTGGACGCGCCCCCAGCCGACCCCTGCCCGTGGCCACGCCCTCGAAACCGTCTAAGACCGCAGCGCCCAAGAAGGCCGCTGCCCGGAAGCCCGCCGCCTCCGGCGAGCCCGACACACCTGCCGCCGTCACCTCCGGGGACGGTGCCGCGACCGGTGAGGCCGTCGCCCGGGACCCCGACGCGACGCCCGCGCCGCCGTCGAACGCGCCCGAGCCGGCCGGCGAGGCGCGTCCGGCCCCGCCGAGCCCGCAGATGCCCGACGTGCGCGTCTTCCGCGACAGCGGCCACACGCACGAGTCGCTCGGCCTCTCGGTCGAGACCGTCATCGACATGTACCGCAACATGCTGCTGCAGCGCCGCTTCGAGGAGCGCGCCGCGCAGATGTACGGCCGCCAGAAGATCGCCGGCTTCCTGCACCTCTACATCGGCCAGGAGGCCGTCTCGACCGGGGCCGTGTGGGCCACGCGGCCCGACGACCCGATCATCACGGCGTACCGCGACCACGGCCTCGCGCTCGCCCGCGGCATGTCGCCGGACGCAGGCATGGCTGAGCTCTTCGGCCGCGAGGGCGGCTCGAGCCGCGGCAAGGGCGGCTCGATGCACTTCTTCGACGCCGAGCACCACTTCTACGGCGGCCACGGCATCGTCGGCGGCCAGATCCCGGTCGGCGTCGGGATGGGCTTCGCGTGCAAGTACAAGGGCACGGGCGGCGTCGCGATGGCCTTCTTCGGCGACGGCGCGATCAACCAGGGCGCGTTCCACGAGGCGGCCAACCTCGCGGCGCTCTACGCCGTGCCGGTGCTGATCGTCGTCGAGAACAACGCCTACGCGATGGGCACGTCGGTCGAGCGCTCGCGCGGCGACGCGGACCTCTCGAAGTCCGGCTACCCCTACGGCATGACGTCCGTCGTGATCGACGGCATGGACCTCTTCGAGGTCTACGGCGCGTTCAAGGCCATCGCCGACGAGGCCCGCGCCGACGGCGACCAGGGCGGCAAGCCGTTCTTCGTCGAGGTCCAGACGTACCGCTACCGCGGCCACTCGATGTCGGACCCGCAGAAGTACCGCACCAAGGAGGAGCTCGAGGCGAAAAAGGACGAGGACCCCATCGTGCGCGTGAAG
>JAYWIE010000231.1:0-3510 GCA_043789155.1 Rubricoccaceae bacterium
CCCGCGCGACGGTCCCGGTCGAGGCCTACACCACGACGGACACCGCCACGGCCCGCGTCCCGCTCGACGGCCGCACTGTCGCGAGCGCCCGCCTCGACCCGGACGGCCTGCTGCCAGACACGGACCGGACGAACGACACGAAGGCGATGTGACGCCGGCGGCCGCGGCCGCCGGCGCGCACGGCCGGGACGGTCGGTGGGCAACGGCGGCGCGGCCGGGACGGGTCGACGGGTGTGTGGCGTAGGGCCACAGCCTGCTGTGGCCCTGCCGAGCGTGGCGGAGACAAGGCCACAGCATGCTGTAGCCCTACGGACGGTCGTCGGGCGTGGCGCGCGGCGCGGGCGTCGGGCGGAGCGTGTCGCGCGGCGTGGGCGTCGGGCGGCGCGTGTCGGGCGGCGCGCCGAATCCGACGCGCCAGGTCCGTATCCGGCCGCCCGGCTGCGCCCGTTTCACACGGGATGACACGACGTCCGCCCCGGCTCCGGCCGTAGGTTCAGAGCCCCCCGGTTCAGCCCGCCCGTGCCGTCCACCGCCCCGCTCATTCCCGGCCTCGCCCTGCGCGACGGCTTCGCGCTGCGCGAGGGCCAGTCCGCCTTCCTGAGCGCGTGGGCCGCAGCGCTCGAGGCCGGCGAGCGCAACGCGCTCGGGGTGTTCGTGCCGGGCTACGGCAAGACCATCACCGCCCTCGCGTCCTTCCTCGTCGCCCGCGCCCTCGGCGTCGCGGACCGCCTCGTGGTCTTCGTCCCGCGCGGCAACCTCCGCGACCAGTACGCCGACGGCGACGAGCTCGCGCGCGTCTTCCACAACCTCGGAGCCCCGCCCGTCAGCTTCTGCGTCGCGGACTCGGACCGCGTCTTCCTCAAGAACCTCGACGTCGAGGTCGTGGTCACGACGTACCAGTACGCCTCAGGCGAGCGTGGCAACGACGCGCTCGTCGCGTTCTGCCGCCAGTCCAAGGCCCTGTTCGTCTTCGACGAGGTCCACCACCTCGCGACCGACGGGACGTGGGCGCGGGCCATCGAGCGCTTCCCGCACGCCGCCTCGGTCGCGCTCTCCGGGACGCCGCTCCGCTCAGACAACAAGACGCTCTTCGGCGTCCCGTTCGAGTCCGACGACGACGGCGTCCAGTACTACCGCGCGCTCCACGAGGTCTCGATGCGCCAGGCCCACGCCGAGGGCAGCATCCTCAAGCGCGTCGACGCCCACGTCGTGGACTACACCGTGCGCATGGTGCGGACCGACACCGGCGAGGAGGTCGACGTGTCGCTGAGTGAGCTCAGAGAGATGGCGGACACGCCGCGCGAGGTCGACACCTTCCTCGCGCGGAAGAAGCTCCGCTTCCACGACGTCTACCTCGGGACGCTGCTCGGGCCGGCCTTCGCCCGCTTCGCCCAGAAGCGCGGCGCGCTCGCCCGTACGTTCGCCCGGACGGGCCGCATGACGGACCCGGCCGCGCGCAACCACCAGATGCTCGTCATCGCGATGAGCAACGTCCACGCCGCCGCCATCCTCCAGCACGTCCGGCGGCACTACCCGGACGTCACATCGGCGCGGATCGGCCAGGACGTCCCGGCGCAGGAGCGCCAGGCGTTGCTCGACGCCTACCGCCGCGGCGACATCGACGTCATGGTGCAGGTGGACATGATCGGCGAAGGCACGGACATCAAGCCCATCTCGGTCCTCGTCAAGGCCGACCTCGTGCGCGCGCTCGGCAAGACGATGCAGCAGGTCTTCCGCGGCATGCGCCACGTCCCCGGCTGGCCGGACGACGCCAACCGCTGCGACCTCTACGCCGCCGACGACTCGGGCGTCGTGGATACGCTGCGCTGGATCGCGGCCGAGGAGCAGGCCGGCGTGAAGCGCACCGCCAAGCAGGGCGGCGAGGGGCTCGCCGTGCCGGGCACGCGCGAGGTCCAGCACTCGGTCTGGGAGCTCAAGTCGGTCACGCAGGGCGCGTCGCAGACGACGTCGATCGAGCAGATGCCGGGCTACAAGAACGCAGCGCAGTTCCACGCCGCGCCGCCGGTGCCCGCGGCAACCCCGCAGGCGCTCGACGTCGCCCGCCGCGAGCGCACCCTCCGCCGCGAGTGCGCGACGCTCGCCCGCGACCTCGCCTTCGCCCTCGACGCGCCGGCGCGGCCCGTCAGCGCCCGCGACGTCCACCGGATCGCCAAGGAGCGCCTCGCCAAGGCGCAGGGCGACCTCAGCCTCGGCGAGCTCGAGCGCAAGCGGCTCTGGCTCGAGCGCTCGATCCAGGCCGGGCGGATGGTGTGAGGAGGGTTGAGGGGTTGCAGGGTTGGGGGGTTGCAGGGTTGAGGGCAACGGCACTCTCACCCTTCGATCCTGTCACCCTTGGACCCTTCCACCCTCAGCCTCACCCACAGCGCCATCGCCAGCACGGCGGCGAGGGCGGCGAGCGTCAGCGCGCCCTTGAGCGCCTTGGACGGCAGCGGAAAGCGCGCCGTGATGTGGTGCAGGCTCGTCAGCACGGCCGCCGCGAGCAGGACGGCCTCGGCCAGCCGCCGCCCGGCGACGTGCCGCTCCACCAAGACCGCCAGAAGCGGGTAGACGGCCCAGACGGCGGGCTGCATGAGCCGCTCCTGGTCGCCCCCGAAAAAGGCGCTCGCGAGCACGAGCACGCCCAGCAGGGCGAGGTGCAGCCGCCCGCGCACAGCCTCAAGGGTCTCGCGCGGCCAGACGGGCACGAGCGCGACCGCCGGGGCCCACGCGTTGACGAGCAGCCGGAACCACGTGATCGGGTCGGCCGCCTTGCCGCTCGCGTTGCGGAAGGTCTGCACGAGGTCCGGGCCGCCGGTCGTGGGCAGCAGCAGCCGCGGCGCGGCGAAGAGCACCACGAGCGGCACGAGCGCGAGGCCCGCCCGCAGGCCGTCCGCGCGCAGCCGCCCGCGCTCCCACAGGAACACGCCCGCGACGGGCACGAGCAGGATGGCCGGCTCGCGCGCGAGCACGCCCACGGCGAGCACGGCCCCCATCGCGGCGTAGCGCCCGCGCCAGAGCGCGAGCAGGCCCGCGCCGACGGAGAGCTGCGCCAGCACGTCGTCGAGCTGGAAGTGGTTGAACACGTTGAACCCGAAGAGGTACGGGTTCGCCGCGAGCAGGACGACCGTGAGCGCCGCCGCCCGCTCGGTCCGGCCGTCGGCGCGGAGCACGGCCCACATCAGGCCCGCGAGCGCCATCGACGCCGCGACGGCGAGGCCGTAGAAGCCGGCCGGGGACGGCCCCGGCAGCGCGCCGGCGAGCCACGGCCCGAGCCAGCGGTAGACGTACGGCTGCGGCTGCGCGAGGTCCAGCCCCGGCGCGGCGTCGGCCATGGGCCAGTAGTACTGGATGCCCGAGCGGGCGTACGCGACCACGTCGATGGCCCCGTAGAGCCAGACCAGGACGGCCGTCGCGAGCAGGGCGAGCAGGAGCGGGCGGGACATGGGATCGGGTGCGTCGGTCGGGCGTCCGCGAGGCGCAACTTCGCTCTGCCCGCGCCCTGCCCGACGC
>JAYWIE010000232.1:0-12682 GCA_043789155.1 Rubricoccaceae bacterium
CACACTCGGCAGCACACAGACCGACCAGTAATGACCTCGCTTCGCCTTCTGCTCGTCGGGCTGGCCGTCGCCGTCTCCGCGGTGACAGGAGGTGCTGCACCCGCCCGGGCGCAGGTGATGAGCCGAGGCATCCAGCCGGTCGACGGCGAGGGCGAGCAGGGACCCCTCCCGAACCGCCTCGCGGCTCAGGTCGGCCTCACCGAGCATCTCGGCGCGTCCGTCCCGACGGACCTCACGTTCTTCGACGAGCAAGGCCGGACGGTCCGCCTCGGATCGCTGTTCACCGGAGACAGGCCCGTGCTGCTCGCGTTCGTCTACCACAGCTGCCCGATGCTGTGCTCGCTCGTGATGGACGGCATGTCCGATGCCGTCTCGGGCCTCGACCTGCCGATCGGCGACCAGTACAGCGTCCTCGCGGTCTCGATCGACCCGCGCGACACGCCCGCGCGCGCCGACTCGGCTAAGGCGACGTACGTCGCGCGGATCATGGCAGCCAACCCGTCCCGCGACGCGGCGAAAGTCGCGGCCGGGATGCACTTCTGGACCGTCACGCCCCAGACGGAGCAGCACGTCAAGGACCTCGCCGACGCCGTCGGCTTCCGCTACGCCTACGACGTCCGCACGAGGAACTACGGCCATGAGGCCGTCATCATGGCGCTCGGCCCCGAGGGATTGATCTCGCGCTACCTCTACGGCATCACCTACGCCCCGCGCGACGTTCGCCTTGCGCTCGTCGAGGCCGGGGAGGGGAAGACGGGCACGACGCTCGACCGCTTCCTGCTCACATGCTACCACTTCGACGCGAACGCGCAGGGCTACTCGCTCCAGATCCTCTCGGTCCTGAAGTACCTCGGCGGGGGGATGCTGCTCATCCTCGCCGTCGTCGTGGGCCCGCTCTGGCTGCGCGAGGTCCGCCGGCAGCGCACCGACCTCGCGCTCGACGACCTCGGCTCGCCGCCCGTCCGCTGACACACCGCCGGCACCCCGCGTGCCTAACCTGCGAGCCCGTCCCGGCCCGCTCTCCGTGATGCAGATCGACTCCACCGCGAATCTCCCGACGCGTCAGGCCTTCTGGTCCGGCTCGAACGGCCTGTGGCTCCCGCCGCAGCGCTCGACGACCGCCCACGAGATCGACTCGCTGTTCAACTTCATCCTTTACTCGAGCATCGTCCTGACGCTGATCGTGACAGCGGCGATGGTCTACTTCGTCTGGAAGTACCGCCGCCGGTCCCACACGGACCGCCCGCAGACGGTGCACGAGAGCAAGTGGCTCGAGGTGTCGTGGATCGTCATCCCGACGCTTTTGGTGCTCGTCGTCTTCTTCTGGGGCTTCCGCGCCTACGTCGGGACGTCTATCGCGCCGAGCGACGCCATCGACATCAAGGTCACGGCGCAGAAGTGGGCCTGGCAGTTCGAGTACGACAACGGGCAGGTCGGCTACGGCGAGATCTGGGTGCCCGCCGGGCAGCCGGTGAAGCTCACCATGACGAGCCAGGACATCCTCCACAGCTTCTACGTCCCCGAGTTCCGGATCAAGCACGACGTGCTGCCCAACCGCTACTCGTTCGTGTGGTTCGAGGCCCCGGACGAGGGCGTCTACCAGGTGCTCTGCACCGAGTACTGCGGCTTCGGGCACTCCAACATGGGCGCGCGCATCCACGTCGTGAGCACGCAGGAGTACTACCGCATCCTCCGCGAGGGCCCGCCCGGGGCCGTGCTGGCACCCGCCGCGCTCGGCGCGCAGCTCTACACGCAGCGCAACTGCAAGACCTGCCACTCGGTCGACGGCTCGGCCGGCGTCGGCCCGTCGTGGAAGGGCATCTGGATGCAGCCGCAGCAGCACATAGATGGGTCGTCGATGATGGCGGACACGTCCTACATCCGGCAGTCCATCCTGTACCCGCAGACGCACATCGTCGCCGGCTACGCCAACGGCAACATGCCGGCCTACGAGGGGCAGCTGGACACCGACGACATCAACGGCATCATCGCCTACATCCGGCAGATCAACGGTGCGGCCACCGCCGCCGACACCACCCTCGCCGTAGCGACCGACTCGACGGCCGTCAACTAAACCCACCGCACCCATGGCAACGCTCACTGCACCCGCCCCGGCGACGCGCACCGCTCCGGCCCCGCGCACCGACGCCCGGGGCCGCGGGATCCCGGCCGGCCACGAGCCGGTCCACAACTACCTCCGCGAGCCGCGCCCCGCCGACGACGTGCGCGGCGCAGCCCGCGCGTGGGCGTGGATCAAGTCCTGGGCGCTGACGGTGGACCACAAGCGCATCGGGATCATGTATCTCTGCGCGGTCTCGTTTTTCTTCTCCGTCGGCGGCATCCTGGCGCTGCTCGTGCGGCTCGAGCTGTTCTTCGTGAACGGCCCTGAGGGCGCGGGCTCGATCATGACGGCGGACACCTACAACCACGTCTTCACGATGCACGGCATCGTGATGGTGTTCCTGTTCATCATCCCGTCGATCCCGGCGACGCTCGGCAACTTCCTGCTCCCGATTATGATCGGGGCCAAGGACGTCGCCTTCCCGAAGCTGAACCTGCTCAGCCTCTACGTCTACGCCCTTGGCGCGTCGTTCGCGCTGTACTCGATCACGACGGGCGGCATCGACACCGGCTGGACGTTCTACACGCCGTACTCGAAAGAGACCGGCTCGGCCGTCATCGCGGTCGCGCTGGGCGCGTTCATCATGGGCTTCTCGTCCATCCTGACCGGGCTCAACTTCATCGTGACGATCCACAAGATGCGCGCGCCGGGCATGACCTGGAACCGGATGCCGCTCTTCCTGTGGTCCATCTATGCGACGTCGATCGTCCAGATCCTCGCCACGCCCGTCATCGGCATCACGCTCGTCCTGCTGACGATGGAGCGCGTGCTCGGCATCGGCATCTTCGACCCGGCCCTCGGCGGCGACCCGGTTCTGTTCCAGCACTTCTTCTGGTTCTACAGCCACCCGGCGGTCTACATCATGATCCTGCCGGCGTTCGGCGTGATCTCGGAGCTCATGGGCACCTTCAGCCGGCAGCGCGTCTACGGCTACCGCGCCGTCGCGCTGTCGTCGGTCGCGATCGCGCTGCTGGGCTTCCTGGTGTGGGGCCACCACATGTTCACGTCCGGCCAGAGCCCCGTCTCGTCCGTCGTGTTCTCGCTCATCACGTTCCTAATCGGCATCCCGTCCGGCATCAAGATCTTCAACTGGGTCTGGACGATGTACCGCGGCTCGGTCTGGCTCACGACGCCGATGCTCTACGCGCTCTCGTTCCTGTTCCTGTTCACGATCGGCGGCGTGACGGGCATCATGGTCGGGGCGCTCGCCGTGGACATCCACCTGCACGACACGTACTTCGTCGTCGCCCACTTCCACTACGTGATGATGGGCGGCACGGTCGTCGCGTTCCTCGGCGGGCTGCACTACTGGTGGCCCAAGATGACCGGCCGGCTCTACAACGAGCGTCTGGGCAAGATCTCGGCGCTGCTCGTGTTCGTCGGCTTCAACATGACGTTCTTCATCCAGTTCATCATCGGCAGCCAGGGCATGCCGCGGCGCTACTACGACTACCCGAACATGCCGTGGCTGCAGCCGCTGCACCAGTTCTCGACCATCGGCTCGTGGGTGCTCGCCGCCGGCCTGCTGTGCGTGCTCTACAACGGCATCAGCTCGCTGCGCAAGAACGGCAAGCTCGCGCCGGGCAACCCTTGGGGAGCCGTCACGCTGGACTGGGCCATGACGACATCGCCGCCGGACCCGCACAACTTCAAGCGGACGCCGCTCGTGACGCACGGCCCCTACGACTACGAGGTCCTGTTCGGCACGCACATGGGCGACGGCCACTCCGGCGACGGCGCGTCCGGCGACGGCGCGTCGGGCGACGGCCACTCGCAGACGCACGGCGTCGCCCCGATCCCGAACATCGAGGTCGGCGCGCCCCAGGAGGACTCGTTCATCGACGACGGCACCTCCGGTCCAGCTCCGCTCGCCTAGGCGCGCGCAGCGCCTGCGCGCCAGTAGCCAGTGGGGACAAGCCCGTGGCAGGCGTTCCCCACTCTGTTCTGCCACTGGCTACCGGTTCGGGTTCACCCGATGCCTACCGGCCCCATCCAGACTTTCATGGCCAACCCGACCCTCACCGTCGACGACCCGGCCGTCGTCGGGCACGACCCGCACGACGACGACGCCCACGGCGGCGACGGCCACCACGGCGACCTGATGCTCGTCGGGCACGACGGCGAGCTGCACCCGGCGCACCTCCAGCACCACTTCGTCTCGGCCGAACAGCAGTTCGACGCCTCGAAGCTCGGGATGTGGCTCTTCCTCTCGACCGAGATCCTGCTCTTCGGCGGGATGTTCGTCGCCTACGCAATCTACCGCGTCCAGTACCCCGAGCTGTACAAGGAGGCCAGCCTCCAGCTCGACACCGTCCTCGGCGCGCTCAACACGCTCGTCCTGCTGCTGTCATCGCTGACGATGGCGTGGGCGATCCGCGGGGCGCAGATGGACAACCAGAAGGTGCTCTTCCGCAACCTCGTCGCGACGATCGCGCTCGCGTCGGCCTTCCTCGTCGTCAAATACTTCGAGTACGAGCACAAATTCCACCTCGGCATTTTCCCGGGCTACAACTTCGAGCTCAACAACGACGTCCAGACCGTGAGCGAGCTCTCGGGTGCTGCCGCGCTCGAGCCCAAGGTGATGCTCGAGGAGGAGCCGGTTTCGAACGAGGAGGTCGCGACGGACGCCGCCGGCGAGACGGCCGAGCCCGGGACCGCTGGCGGGGCAACGCCGGGCGAGGTGGTCGCCGTCGGCCCGCGCGAGCCCGAGTCGGCGTCCGAGCAGATCGGCGGGAGCCAGTCCGGCGGCGAGCACGCTGCCACGACGGCCCATGCCGAGGCCGGGGAGCACGGTCGCGAGGGCCGCATCTTCGACAACCGCCGTGCGGGCCTCTTCTTCTCGATCTACTACATGATGACGGGCATTCATGCCATCCACATCATCATCGGGATCGTCGCCATCGGAATGCTCGCATGGAAGTCGCGCAAGGGCGACAAGTACACGAGCGTGTGGTACACACCGGTCGAGAACGTCGGCCTGTACTGGCACGTCGTCGATATCATCTGGATTTTCGTCTTCCCACTGATGTACCTCATTTAGAGTTTGAGGTGTCGGGTACAGGGTACCCGACCTTCATCCCGGCCTACGCATCTGTTACCTCGCACCGAGTACCCTCTTTCGATGGCTCAGACCTCTGCCGACCACGCCGACGGCCACGCCGAGAGTACCGGCCACGGCACGCACCACGTGTTCTCGGACACGATGCTGAAGACGACGTTCGCCATCCTGTGCACGCTCACGCTCCTGACGGTCGTGCTGGCGCTGATGGAGCGCGGCTACGGCGACTTCTTCGGCACCCGCTTCGCGATGCCGCATGTCGAGTTTGGTGCCCTCAGCGTCCCGCTCGCGCTGACGATCGCGTCGATCAAGGCCTACTTCGTGGCGGCCAACTTCATGGGCCTCAAGCACGACAGCCCGACGTACCGGCTCGTCTTCCTCGGGACACTCGTGTTCCTGCTGATCTTCTTCTCGTTCACGTTCCTCGACTTCCGCTTCCGGAACACGTTCGAGGAGCTCTCGGCCGTGCCTGTGGACATCGAGCAGCAGGAGGTTCTGGCAGCCAAGGCCGAGCAGGACTCGATTCAGACCGCCTACGAGGCCGCGCCGCTCGTCGGCCTGCCGGACTCGCTCCTCTTCGGCCGTACGCCGACCGCTGGCACGCCCGCCCCCGCGCCCGTCCCGATGTCGCCGACCGGCACCGTGGACGGCACGCAGGCGCTCAGCGGGTCGCCGGCTGCCGGGCCCACCAACTAGCCATGCTGGCCGCCGCCATGATCCTGCCTGCGCCGCCGCTCGCCGCCATCGAGACCGGGATCTTCCTGCTCGCGGTCCCGATGCTGTTGCTGATGGGCGTCTGGGCTGTGATCACGGCCTTCCGGATCATGCTGCCAGAGCAGCCGCTGCCCATCGACCGGCGCGCGAGACGGCGCGGCGAGCCGGCCCCGGTCCGCGCCCGCGAGATCGTCGCCGAGCAGCGCCGCCGCCCGGCCCCCGTCTTCGACGCCGAGTCGTCGTCCGAGTCTGAATCCATCGCTGAGTCGCTGTGGGCTCGTCGCAACTAGCCCCGCCGTGAAAGTCACCGAGCACTACGACCGCGCCGACGGCCCGCTGATCTCGTTTGAGATCATCCCGCCCCGCCGCGGTGGATCCGTCGAGGACATCCTGGGCCTCGTCCACGACCTCGTCCCGTACAACCCGCCCTTCATCGACGTCACGAGCCACTCGGCCGAGGCGACGTACGAGGAGCAGCGCGACGGGACCGTCCGCAAGCTCACCAAGCGCAAGCGGCCGGGCACGATCGGCCTGTGCGCCGCCATCCAGCACCGCTTCGGCATCGACGCCGTGCCGCACGTGCTCTGCCGCGGCTTCTCGCGCGAGGAGACCGAGGACGCGCTCATCGAGCTCCACTACCTCGGCATCCACAACGTCCTCGCTGTGCGCGGCGACGACAAGGCGCTCGACAAGAGCGACCGTCCGGACCGGACGGTCAACGCCTACGCCTGCGATCTCGTCTCGCAGATCCAGTCCATGAACGACGGCCACTACCTCGAGGACCTGCTCGACGCCGCGCCGACCGACTTCTGCATCGGCGTCGGGGGGTACCCGGAGAAGCACGGCGACGCGCCCAACAAGCAGTGGGACGTGCTCAACGTGAAGCGCAAGGTGGACGCGGGCGCGGACTACGTCGTGACGCAGATGTTCTTCGACAACGCGCACTTCGTCGACTACGCCGCGCGGTGCCTCGCGGCCGGCATCGACGTCCCGATCGTGCCGGGCCTAAAGGTGCTCACGTCCAAGGCGCAGCTGCACGCGCTGCCGAAGGCGTTCCAGACCGAGATCCCGCACGACCTCGTGGCCGAGGTAGAGGCGGCGAAGGACGAGCACGTCGCCGACATCGGCGTCGAGTGGGCGCGGCGGCAGTCCGAGGGTCTGCTCGCGCTCGGCGTGCCGGGCATCCACTACTACCTCATGCAGACGGCCAAGCACGTCAAGCGCGTCATCGAGCCCGCCCTGGCGAGCGCCTGACGCCCGTGCAGGACATCGGGAGAGCCGGGCGCACCGGCTAGCGGCCCGTCCCGATGGCCCGGCTCGTCCCGATGGCCCGGCCCATCCGGACGACCGTGCCCTCGGCGAGATCGAGCGCCGCGCGGCCGCGCTCGAACGCCAGCACGACGCTGCTGCCGAGCAGGAACCGCCCGACCTCGGCCCCCTTGTCGAACGCGAGGTCGTGCAGGTCCACCTGCTTCGTGCGGTACGGCGACGGCGGGCCGCCCCAGACGGTCTCGATGCTCGCCACGATGAGCGCGCCGACCATCACGACGAGCATCCGCCCCGCAGCCGTCTCGAACTCCATCACGAGGCGCTCGTTGACGGCGAACAGGCCCTCGACGCCCTGCTCGGTCGCCGTGTTGACGGAGAAGAGCTTGCCCGGGATGGCGACGGTCCGGACGAGGCGGCCCGCGATGGGCAGGTGGACGCGGTGGTAGTCCTTCGGCGAGAGGTAGACGGTCGCGAACGCGCCGCCCTCGAAGCCGGGGCCTGCGCAGACGTCGGCGAGCGTGGCGAAGGGGTAACGGATGCCCTTGGCCTGGATGAGCTCGCCGCGCTCGATGAGCCCGGTCTGGCTCACGACGCCGTCGGCCGGGCTCGCGATGGAGTCGGGCCGGGCGTCGACGGGGCGGGCCGAGGGGGCGAGGGCGCGGCTGAAGAAGTCGTTGAACGACGTGTAGCTGGCGAGGTCCGGCCGCTCGGCCTCGGCCATGTCGACGCCGTAGGCGCGGGCGAAGGCGCGCACGAGCGGCCCGCGGACGCGCCCCCGCGACGACGCGAGGCGTCCGGCGAGGCGCGAGATGCCGTGCTGCGGCAGGCGGTGCTGGAGGCGGACGAACAGGCTCACGGGGCAGGGGGGAGGACGCCGGCGGCGGCGAGGGCGCGGTCCTCGAGAACGCGCATCGCCGCGCGCTGCGCGCCCGTCGCGTCGTCGTGGCCGGCGATGTGGAGCGCGCCGTGGGCGACGTATCGCAGCGCCTCGGCCTCGAACGTCGCGCCGAACTCGGCCGCGCGCTCGGCCGCCATGTCGAGGTCGACGTAGATCTCGCCGTCGAGCACGCCCGGCGCGTCGCCGAGCGCGAACGAGACGACGTCGGTCGCGTAGTCGTGCTCGAGCCAGTCGCGGTTGACGCCGTGGACGAGCGCGTGGTCGCCGAGGACGATGCTGAGCGATGCCACGCGGACGCCCTCGGCGGCGCAGACCGCGTCGACGACGGCGGCGACGGCGGCGGCGTCGAGCGTGAGGTGGCCGTGCTCCTGCGCGACCGTCAGGCCGTCCTCGGGCGGCCCGTCAGTGCCGCCGCCGGGGGCCGTCACGCCGGGTCCTCGAAGGCCGTCTCGGCCATCGACAGCACGACGGCCGCGTGCGCGACGTCCGGCGCGACGGTGAAGTAGTCGGCCGTGAGCAGGCGCTCCTCGACGCTAGCGAAGAGCGAGCAGGCCGCAGCGCGCTCGATGACGAGGCCCGAGACGCGGCCGTTCTCGCGGGCGAAGAACAGCGCCTCGCCGAGGTCGTCGGTCGAGACGACGCCGGCGCAGCCGTGCAGCTCTAGGTGCGCGGCGGGGCCGTAGACCTTGACGATCGTCTGGCCGTCGTCCGTGCGGACGATGTCGATGGCGAGGTGCCGGCCCGAGGCGGCGTCGGCGAGGGCGAGCGAGACGGTGCGGCCGTCGGCCGAGCGCTCCGCGGCGACGCCGAGGGCCTGCGCGGCGCGGTCGAGGTCGGCGTCTGAGATCGGGGCGGGCATCGCGGGGGCGGATCGGGCGGGAAGGATACGGCGGCCGCTAGTTCGCGGCGGGGCTGGCGGCCTCGGAGCGCTCGGCGGGCGTCGCCTGCGGGTCCGTGGCCTCGCGGGCCGGGACGGGCTGGGTGGCAGCGGGCGGCTGGCGGGCGGCGTCGTCGAGGCTGTCGCGCTGGCGGCGCAGCGAGGCCGACGCCGAGCGGAGCTCCTCGACCGAGCGCTGCTCGCGCGGGTCGCCGACGGCCTGCGCGAAGCGGCCCGAGAAGGCCGCCGCCTCCGGCACGGCGTCGCCGACGAGGTACGCCGTCTGGACGAACTGGACGTACTGGTAGGCCCGCTCCATCTCCGGGCGGGAGCCGCTGGCGACGGCCCCGCGGATGGCCGCGAGCGCGACGTCCTCGGCCCGCCGCAGCGTCGCCTTCATGCGGGCCGTGTCGCCGGCGGCGCGGTACGCCTCGGCGAGCGTGTAGAGGCTGCCGATGCCCATCGGGATGGTCGCCGACGAGACGCCGGCGTCGAGGCGGCCGAGGATCTGGCGCGCCTCGGCCGTGCGGCCCTGCTGCGCGAGGCTGGTCGCGATGCCGCCCAGGCGCGAGCGGTAGCCGTCGGCCATGTTGCGCGCGTTCTCGTCGAGGTAGACGCCGGGGTCCGCGAGGCCGCGGAAGCGGAAGTTGCGGAGCCGCTGCATGACGATCTCCGGGACGACCGTGCCGTCGGCGTCGCCGGTCTCGCGGCGGACCGGCACGACGCGGCGGGCGAGGCCCTCGTTCTGGAAGAACGGCTGGAGGTCGAGCTCGGAGTCCTGCGCAACCGTCGAGGCGAAGTAGACCGGCCGCCGCCAGCCGTCCTCGGCCACGGACTTCAGGATGTCGAGCACGACGAGGTCGGCGACGTAGAGCACGGCGCGGCCGTCGCCGAGGGGCTGCCCGTTGAGCTGCCACGTCATCTCGGACGGCGGCGCGCCGACGCGGCCGGCGAAGCCGACGTCTGCGAAGCGCTGGCGGTCGACGGGCAGCGAGACCTCGGCCGGCGAGAACAGGCGCGGCTCGAGCCCGTCGATCTGCGCGTCCGTGAACGACATCGGCAGCGGCGCGCTGAGGCGGTTCGTCTGGTCGCGGAGCTGCCGGATGTACCACGACGTGTTGAGCAGCGACAGGTTGACCACGCGGACGTCGCGGCGCACGCCCATCACCTCCTGGAGGTACCACAGCGGGAAGGTGTCGTTGTCGCCGTTGGTGAACAGGATCGCGTTCGGGGCCGTGCTTTCCAGCAGGTTGCGCGCGAAGTCCGACGGGATGGACTGGCCCGTGCGGTCGTGGTCGTGGTAGTTCTGGGCGAGGAGCACGCCCGGCACGGCCGCGAGCAGGACGGCCCCGACGGCAACGGCCGCGGCCCGGCGCAGGCCCTCGCCGCGGCCGCGCAGCGCCTCGGCCGTGAGCTCGACGAGGCCCGTCGCGCCGAGGCCGATCCAGAACGCGAAGGCGAAGAACGACGCGACGTACGAGTAGTCGCGCTCGCGCGGCTGGAATGGCGTCTGGTTGAGGTACAGGATGATGCCGACGCCGGTGACGAGGAACAGGACGAAGACCGCGAAGGCGCGCCGCCAGTCGCGCTGGACGTGGAAGGCGATGCCGATGAGGCCGAGCAGCAGCGGTACGCCGAAGTAGACGTTGCGGCTGGCCGCCTCCGAGGGCGTCAGGCCGGCCGTGTCGGGCTGCGGCCCGAGCCCGGCCGTCCAGCCGGTGTCCTGCCGGTCGCTCTGCTTGCCCACGAACTGCCACATGAAGTAGCGCCAGTACATGTGGTTCATCTGGTAGGACCAGAAGAAGTCCGAGTCCGAGTCGTAGCGGGCGTACTCGGCGAGGTGCTGCGGGGCGGACGAGTGGCGGCGCGGGAACGACGTCTCGCGCGAGACCTGCCCGGTCGCGTTGTCGTAGGTCGCGCCCGAGAGCAGCGGCGTCGAGCCGTACTGCTCGCGCTTGAGGTAGCTCACCATGCCCTCGGCCGTCTGCGGGTCGTTCTCGTTGATCGGCGGGTTGGCGGCCGAGCGGACGAAGATGAGGCCGTAGGACGAGTAGCCGAGCACGATCACGAGGACCGTCAGCGAGAGCAGGTTGGCGATGGGCCGGCGGTGCTTCTGCGTCCACCAGACGGCCGCGACGAGCGCCCCGAGCACGGCGAGCAGGAACGTGCCGGGGATGCCAGACGCGCCGGCCATCGTCGGCAGCGTCTGCACGACGCCGGGGTAGATGACGAAGAACAGCGCCGACGAGCCCAGCCCCGTGAGGACGACGGCCCAGAGGCGCTTCCCGGTGGTCCACTCGGGCCGGTCGATCTTCTCGTAGAAGACGATGAGCGCGATGAAGAACAGCGTGAGGACGTTGAGCAGGTGGATGCCGATGGCCAGCCCGAAGAGGTAGGCGATCGCGACGAGGTAGCGGTCCGCCTTGAGGCCGAACGGGTGCTCGCCGCGTGCGCGGAAGGCGGCCTCCTCGTGGCGCGTCGCGTCGCGCCAGACGAGCGCGAGCCACACGACGAGGGCCGTGAAGAGCATCGACATCGCGTAGACCTCGGCCTCGACGGCGTTGAACCAGAACGAGTCCGTGAAGGCGAATGCGAGCGCCCCGACGACGCCGCCGGTCGTGGCCGAGGCGCGGTCCGTCCACGACCACTCGGCCGGGTGCCCGAGCCAGACGCGCGCGAAGCGCACGATGATGAGGTGCGTGATCAGGATCGTCAGCGCCGACGAGACGGGCGAGACGAAGTTGACGGCCATCGCGACGGGCTCGTCCGTGAAGGCCGCGAACAGGGGCGCGAAGAGCGCGAAGAGCCGCCCGACGAGCATGTAGAACGGCGCGCCCGGCGGGTGGCTCACCTGGAGGCCGTTCGAGATGGCGATAAACTCGCCGGAGTCCCAGAAGGGGGCCGTCCGGGCCATCGTCAGCGTGTACACGACGAGGGCGGCGACGAAGACGCCGGCGGCGGCGAGGCGGTCGAAGGTCTTTCCGGACATGCGCGGGGAGGGAGGGCGGGGCACCGGGCGCGTGCACGGTCGGCCAAAAGATACCCCGGCCCCCGGCGGGCACGCCGGGGCGCTCTGCGGCGTGCCGCCTGCCCGGAGCCGCGCCCGGAGCCGTGCGCGACGACGCGTCGTAGGGCTCCGACATCGCCCGAGTTCTGCCATGCGCTTTGAAGACCGCGTCGTCATCGTCACCGGAGCCGCCGGCGGCATCGGCCTCGCCACGGCCTGCCACCTCGCCCGAGAGGGCGCGCGCGTCACGGTAGCTGTCCACTCGCCCGAGCAGGCGGCAGACACCGAGGCGGCCGTCCGCGCCGCCGGCGCGCCCGACGTGCTCGTCTGCGTCTGCGATGTCTCGGACGAGGCCGCCGTCACGCGCTGCACCGACGCCACGGTGGCGCGGTGGGGCCGCCTCGACGGCGTCGTCAACAACGCTGGCGTGATGCACTTCAAGCCCTTCGACGCGTGGACGGCCGCGGACTGGCAGCACACGCTCGGCGTCGACCTCGTCGGGGCCTACTGGTTCATGCGCGACGCCTTCCGCCTGATGACGGCCGACGGCGGCCGCGGCGGGGCCATCGTCAACGTGTCCAGCGTCCATGCCGAGATGACGACGCCGAACGTGGCGACGTACGCCGCGGCCAAGGCGGCGCTCGTGTCGCTCACGCGCTCGGCGGCCATCGAGGGCCGCGAGCGCGGCATCCGCGCCAACGCCGTCCTGCCGGGCGCGGTCGAGACGCCGATGCTGC
>JAYWIE010000233.1:0-3506 GCA_043789155.1 Rubricoccaceae bacterium
CAGGCGGCCCGCGGCCGAGACGACGGGCAGGGCGACGAGGTTGTAGCGCTCCATGAGCCGCGCGACCTCCTCCTGGTCCACGTCGGCCCCGACGCGCACGACGTCGTCCGTATCCATGATGCTCGTCACGGGCGCGCCGGCCGGCGCGAGCAGGATCTGCGTGAGCGAGGCCACGCCGACGAGCCGGCCCTCGGCGTCGACGACGTAGACGGCGTAGACCGGGTCCACGGTGTCGGCGAGGGCGCGGACGGCCTCGGTCGTCTCGGCGATGGTGGCGGTGCTCGGGACCGAGACGAGCTCGGTGCCCATGAGCCCGCCGGCGGTGTCGTCGGCGTAGCGCAGCAGGGCCTCGACGTCGTCGGCGTCCTCGAGCCGCGTCAGGACGGCGTCGGCGCGGGCGGCGTCGACGTCGGCGAGCACGTCGGCGGCGTCGTCGGTGTCGAGGTGGTCCAGCAGCTCGACGAGCTCCTCGGTCGTGAGGCCTTCGAGCAGGTCGGCGCGGTCGGCCGAGTCCAGCTCGGCGACAGCCTCGGACGTCTCCTCGCCGGGCATCCACCGCACGAGCTGCTGGGCGGCGTCCTCGGGCAGGTACGCGAGCAGGTCCGAGAGGTCCGCCGCGCGCAGGTCGGCGACGAGGTTGAGCACCATGCCCTTCTGCCCGGCCTCGACGAGCGCCGCGACGTCGCCCACGAGCCCGTCGCGGACGTCGAGGTCGGTCGGGTCGAGGGCGGCGAGGTCGGGCACGGGGCGGCGGCGGGCGTGGGGGGAAGATCGCCCTCCGGGGGACGGGGGACGGGGGATGCGGGATGCGCAGATGAGGCCGTCTGCTCATCCCGTGTCCCGGTGCGCTACCGCGCGCGACCGCGCGCGGTCCCCTATCCCCCCACGAGCGCCCGCGCGAGGGCCACGAACTGATCCGGCGGGACGGCCTCGGGGCGGAGCGTCGCGAACGCGGCCGGCATCTCGCGGCCGGCCGCGGCGAAGAGCGGCGCGACGCTGTTGCGGAACATCTTGCGGCGCTGCCCGAAGGCCGCCCGCACGACGCGCTGGACGGCCTCGAACGGCACCCCGCCGGGGCGGGGCAGGCTCTCAGGCCCGTCCGCGAAGTCGATCTGCACGACGGCGCTCTCGACGTTCGGCGGCGGCCGGAAGGCGGTCCGCGGGACGTCGAAGAGCGGCGTCGCGCGGGCGAAGAGCTGGAAGTAGACCGAGAGCGTCCCGTAGGTCTTGGAGCCGTGCGGCGCGACGAGGCGGTCCGCCACCTCTTTCTGCACCATCAGCACCGCCCGGCCGACGTGTGCGCGCGCGTCGAGCAGGGAAAACAGGATCGGCGACGTGATGTAGTACGGCAGGTTGCCGACGACCGCCAGCGGGGCTGCCGGGGGATGCGGGATATGGGATGCGGGACGTGAAGACAGCGGGTCCGTGTCTCCCTCCATCCCGGATCCCCCATCCCGCATCCCGGCCCAGTCGACGTCCAGCACGTCCGCCTCGCGGAGGTCCAGGCCGGGGAAGCGGGCGCGGAGGTGGGCGGCCGCCTCGGGGTCGACCTCGATGGCCGTCAGGCGCGGGTAGGCGCGCAGCAGCTCGGCCGTGAGCACGCCCTCGCCGGCTCCGATCTCGACGACGTGCGAGCCGGCCGGCGCGCGGACGGCCTCGGCGATGGCCTGCACGACGGCGGCGTCGGTCAGGAAGTGCTGGCCGAGGCGTTTCTTGGGGCGGACCGACATGGGCAGGCGACGGGTGTCCGGGCAGGATAGCCCGGCGGCGCGCCGGCCTCCCTCACCGGACCGTCTTGCGGCGGTTGCGGACGTAGTCCTCGAACAGGAAGCCGCCGAGGTCGTCGAGGCGCGAGTAGTAGGCGCGGCCCTTGTTGGTCTCCGTAAGCTGGCGCACGAAGTCCTGGAGGGCCGGGTCGCGGGCGATCATGAACGTCGTGATCGGGATGCCCTCGCGGCGCGCCATCGCGCCCTGGTCCAGCACCTTGTTCACGATCTGCCGGTCGAGGCCGTACGGGTTCTTGTAGAGCCGGCCGTTGACGAAGTGCGCGGACGGCTTGCCGTCCGTGATCATGAAGATCTGCTTGTTGCGGTTCTTGCGGCGCTTGAGGATCGTGCGGGCGCGCTCGAGCCCGGCGCGCGTGTTGGTGTGGAACGGGCCGACCTGCAGGAACGGGAGGTCCTTGATCTCGACCTCCCACGCGTCGTCGCCGAAGGCGACGATGTCCAGCGTGTCCTTGGGGTAGCGCGTCGTGATGAGCTCGGCGAGCGCGAGCGCCGTCTTGCGCGCCGGCGTGATGCGGTCCTCGCCGTAGAGCACCATCGAGTGCGAGAGGTCGATCATGAGGACCGTCGCCACGGACGTGTGGTGGTCCGTCTCGAAGACCTCGAAGTCGTCGGGCGTGAGCGAGAACTCGGAGTCGCGGCGGTAGGCGTTCGAGAGCGTGGCCGTGACGTCGAGGTCGGCCACGGAGTCGCCGAAGTCGTAGGGCCGCGTCTCGGGCTGGCGCTCGTCGCCCGTCCCGGCGAAGGGCGTCTTGTGCGAGCCGCGACCGGCGCGGCGGAGGTTGCCGAAGATGTCCTCGAGCGCGCGCTCGCGCAGGCCGCGCGTGGTCTTGCCGGTGACCTGGACCTCGCCCGTCTGCTCGTCGCGGTCGATGAAGCCGCGGTTCTTGAGCTCCTCGATGAAGTCGCCGAGGCCCATGCCCTCGTCCGAGACGCCGTACTGCTTGTCGACGGCCGTGAGCCAGCGCAGCGCCTCGTCGGCGTCGCCGCCGGTGTGCATCAGGAGCTGCTGGAAGAGGTCGAAGAGGGTGTCGAAGGTGGTGCGGCCGGCGGCGTGGCGGGCGGCGTCCCACTCGGCGTACTGGAAGGTCATCGGTGCGGTGCATCGTGTGGCGTACTCACCCGGCAACGGCGCTCATCGTTCCTGACCCGGGCAATCGCGTCGCCCCGAGCGGCGGGAGTGGTCTCGCTCTCCGCGACGCCCGTGGCTCGCCCCGGTGGACGCGCCGACGCCGGCCCCCGGATCCGTGCCGTGGGGAGATGGCCTCGCCGTTCGGATGCCGGGCACACCGCGTTCTGAACTGGCTCGCGCAGCCGCGCTCTTCCTTTCCAGCCGTCGTTGGCTGCGCCGTCCTCGGGGACTCGGGTCCCGCGCACGCGGGAACCCAGAGTACAGACTGCAAAGGCGTCGTCCCGATTCTGGATTCCCGCGTGCCCGCCGCCGACGGCGGCGGAGGGAACGACGTTTTCAAGAGCGTTCCGGTCGGTTTTAGGGCAACTGCGTAACTCCTATGCCAGACGGTCTTCCCGCGCCCTCGGCCGCCGTCATGACGTGGACGGCTCGTGACGCGGCTCGGCCGTGCCGAGGCGGACCGTGACCGTGTGCTCGGCACCGTCCGAGACGATGGGGACGCGGACGGTGCCGCTCTCTGCCTCGAGCACGCGCCCGTCTACGGAGCCGCCGGAGGCACCGCCAGGCCCGTCCCGGACGACCCGGACGAC
>JAYWIE010000234.1:0-3502 GCA_043789155.1 Rubricoccaceae bacterium
GTGCCCGACCTGGGCCCAGAACGTTGGCAATCACAGCTACTGGGCAGGCAACAAGAGTGGCCACTTCCAGGACAGGTATCCGAACTGCGTGAACCCGAGCGGCTACCACTGCCCCGACTTCGGTGCCTACCAGAAGAGCGACTTTTTGACCTTCTGCGAGGCCATCAAGCCCGACATCAACGTCTCCGACGCCCTCTGCATCTCTCCGACGGCCTCGACCGACTTCCTGAGCCCGATGACGGCTTCGGGGAGCAACTTCACCCCTGGCGGGAGCGTCAAGTTCCAGGTCCTCCGTAGCGATGGCATCCCCCTCTTTTCCGACACGTTCCAATCGGCCGACGGCACGGGGCACGTGAGCAAGCTCATCGGCACTGGATACAAGGGTGGCATCCACTGCCAAGGCAACAACTGCGGGAGCTGTGGCGAAACGGTCAAGCTTACCGACGTGACGAGTGGTGTAAGCGTTACCACGCCCAGCCACGCGTGCTTCGAGCCGGGAAAGTCCTGAAGTCCAAGTTGCACCTGCCGGCAGAGCGGTGAGGAAGCGAAAGGGCGGACCGAGGGGTTCGCCCTTTGGCGTATTTGGAAGTTGGTCGAGGATGGAGAACCGTGCTTCAGGTCGCCATCGCGTCGAGGAAGGCGCGAAGACGTGGTGCTCCGCGAAGCTCGGCCCGATGGATCGCAACGGCGTGCCACGGTGGTGACGATCACTCGGGCAGGACGCGACGCAAGCGACCGGCCGCGAGATCCGCCGCGACGAGAAAGTCCGGCAGGTAGGTTTCCCGCCCCCTCGATGGCCAGGTCGCGGAGGGCAGAGCGTGCTCGTCTCCGGCGAGCGGGCAGCGCCGGAGCTCAACGAGTTAGAGCGACCTGTCATGGGGAGCGCCACCCCGTCGGGCTCGCCGCCGCGCCGGGCATCCCGCCTACAACTAGTGGCGCTTCGTCGTGAGCACCTGGACGCCCAGGCCCTTGAGCCAGCCGCCCACGCCGTGGCGCGAGGCGAGGTCCACGCGCGTGTGCCAGCTCGTGACCGGCCGTCCGAGCGGATCAACCTCGGGCGAGAGGAATGTGTAGTTTGCATGGACACCCACGACCGCACGGTCGGCGCCCCTCTTGCGGAGGAGAGGGCCCCCCGAGTCTCCGGGGCAGTTCCCCGCGCCGCGGGTCGCCCCGGCCGGGCCTTCGGTCAGGACGTACGAGCCGGCGACGATCGTAGGGTCGGCCGCGGGGCCGCCATCGTGCTCGAGTGCGCGCGAGCTCACCGTCGTCGCCGTCCCGCTGCGAAGGATCGGCGGTACGTCGCCGTTATCTACGAGCGCCCCCGTCGTGCAGCCGTAGCCCGCGAGCTCGACGCGTTCGCCTGCCGCGACGGGCCCGAGGTCGAGTGGGATCACCGGCAGGCCTTCGAGGACGCGCGTTGTCACGACCAGGGCGACGTCTGCGGCGTCGAGCCGGGTTGTGATCTCGGACGAGACGTAGAAGCTCTCCGCGCACGCGGTTGTCCACGACGGGCTCACGTGCGTGGCCTCGACGGTCGCCACGACCGCCTTGCCGCGACCGGTGCTCCGGGCAGGTAGGGCGTCTCCTCGCCGGAAACCGGCTAGGAGACCGCCGTAGACCGGCTCCGTCACGCAGTGCGCGGCCGTGAGCACGTGGCGCGGACCGACCTTCGTCCCGGTGCAGTTCGGCCCGAGCAGGAGGACGCCGTCGAGCGTGCCCGCCGGCACGGGCTTGCCGCCGATGATCGGCGCAGCCTGGTCGCCGCTTGCTTCGTCGGGTGGAGCGGAGCAGGCACCGAGGCCGACCAGCACGGCGGCGAGCACACACGGTAGCGCGCGACCTTCGCGGGGCGCGTACCAGCGCGGTGGCCGGCGCCGTGCGTGGCCGGGCGTCGTCATTCGTCGCCCTCCTCACCGTCGTGGGCGACCGCCGCCTCGCGCGCGAACACTCCGTCGTCGGGCCCGTAGACCTTGGGCCGCTCTGCCACGGCGCCGCCCGACGGCGGTGCGCTCAACTTCGGGAACACCCCCGCCTGGAAGTTAGCCAGGTGCGCGGTGTTCGTATCGACGAACTTCTGGAGCTCGGTGTTCGTGACGCATCTGACCTCGGGCAGGCCGCACACCCTCTCCGTGAACCTTCGCATCGCGTTCCAGTACGCGCCCCCGTTCCACTTCGAGAAATGGTGGCCGATGTGCACGGGCGCCCGGTTGCCGGTGTAGTTCGCCTGGAAGTACGCCATGTACGTGTCGTACATTTCCTTCTCGTACTGTGCCGCCTTCCCTGGGTCGGGCGTGCCATTGGACTGGGTGTAGTAGAAGTTGTAGTCCATCGAGAGCGTGCGCTTGCCCGAGCCGACGATCCTGAGCTGAGCGAGAGGGAAGTTCCAGACGCCCCCGAGCTTCTTAGGCCAGTAGTCTGGCGCCGCGGTGCGACTCGTGTCGTAGCCGTACCCGCGCGCCGCGAGCGTGGTGAAGAGGGCAGGGCCCGCGCCGAGGAGCGGCGCGCGAAATCCCTTGATGTCGGCCGCCTTGATTCCGGACGTGTTGGCCGCGGAGCCGAAGATGAGCGAATCGAACTGGTCGAACTCGCTCTTCCACTCGGCCGCGTTCCACGCGGTGCCGTCGTAGTGGCCGTTGGCGTGGGAAGCGATCTCGTGGCCCTCGTCGCGCGCGAGCTTCAGCTGTCCGTAGCGCAGAGCGATGGCGTCCGCGGTGCCCCCGAACCCGATCGCGCTCTTGCCGGCGGCCTGACGCGGCGCCTGGTACGTGGTCTTCCTTGCGTCCGGCACGAAGTACGTGCCGCTGATGAAGTAAGTAAACTTCGCATTCTTGCCCTTCGGGCTCTTCGCGAACGCGCGCGACTCCTGCCAGAAGTCGAGGTTTAGAGATCCGTCAAAGGCGAGGAGGACGAACTGGGGCGGGCGCGGGCTCGTGATTGCGCTCGACTGGTCGTCGACGCCGTCCTCGGAGGTGGGGTCGGCGGCGCAGCCTCCGTTGGCGGCGCCGAGGGCGAGGCACGCGGCGAGCGCGGCGAAGGGAACGAGGGCTCGGTTAATGAGATGACGCATGGCAAAATCTTTCCGACGGGCGTTGCACCCGGCGTCTAGGCCTAGAGCACATGTCATACCGTGTCGCACACGGGCCCGATCGCGCGCGATCGGCGCACTTTCCGACGGAAAGCGCGGTTACCCGGGGCGTGCCGCCGATCCAGGGGGAGGGGTGCGGGATCCAGGCTTCAGGCGACGGCCGCAAGTGACGCCGCGGGCGACGCGCCGTCCCCTGGGCGTCCGGCCGCCGATGACCTGACGGCCTCCGCGAGGCGCCGACCCGCACCGGCCCACGAGCCACGACGTCCCGCCTTCCCCTGCTCGCAAAAGTGGCTTGTTACGCTTAGGCTCCGACGGCACGCACGAGACGCAGTTCCGGTACGCGACGCTCGGCGACACGCTGCGCGACGAAGACGGCGGCGTCTATGAGATCGTCCGCGCGCTCGAGCACCTCGC
>JAYWIE010000235.1:0-3500 GCA_043789155.1 Rubricoccaceae bacterium
GTGACGGCGCTCGAGCTCTCGCAGTACCTCCACGACCGCTACACCCGCGACGTCACGGCCGGCACGGGCCGCGAGATGATCGTCGCCCGCGACACGCGCCCCGAGCACCAGCACCTCATCGTCGACCGCGGCTCGGTCGGGCTGTACGACACGCTGTTCTCGCTCGGCCGGTGATGGGGGATGGGGGATGGGGGATGGGGGATGGGGGATGGGGGATTCGACCGGAACGTCCCATTTTGTTCCAATGACGTTCCCCGTAGAGACGCCCCGCTGGGGCGTCTTCTTCCGCCCGGATGGCACGACCTCGATCCCCGCCCGGACGTCGCCGCGCCGGACGTCGCCGCGCCGTCGTTCACGTCGCCCGTAGGGCCACAGCATGCTGTGGCCCTGCTGAGCGTGGCGGTGAGAAGGCCACAGCATGCTGTGGCCCTACGGGCGGGGCGGATTGGCGGACGGGTGTCGCGGTCGTCAGACACCGGCACGTCGGACACCGGCACGTCGGTCGCCGCGGGCGGGTCAGGCCGGCGTGGCGCGCTCCGGGTGGCGGCCGACGACGCCCGCGTAGAGCGCCTCGACGGCTGCCGTGTCAGCCGCGAGATCGCCGCCGAGGGCGACCGCCCCCAGCGCGACGAGGCGGCGCTCGGCGCGGCTCCGGCCCCAGTCGAATGCCAGCACGGCGACCGGCACGCCGGCGGCGACGGCCGTCCGGTGCCAGCCCGTGCGCCAGCCCGCGCCGCGCGCGCGCGTGCCCTCGGGCGAGACCGCGATCCAGAGCGGACGCCCGGCGGCCGCCGCGGCCTCGAAGCGCTCGGTGAACTGCGCCACGGCCCCGCCGCCGCCCTCGCCCGGCGCGCTGCGCCGCAGCGGGAACGCCCCGAACGCGCGCATCAGGCCGCCGAGCCCGTACCGGAACAGCGAGTGCTTTACCGCGATCGTCGGCCGCAGCCCGACCACGGCGACGCCGGCCATCGCGACGATGCCGTCGAGGTTGGACGTGTGCGGCCAGCCGACGAGGACCGCGCGCGGGGTGTCGGCGAAGCCGCCGGCGAGGCGCACGCCGAGCCCCGCCAGGAGGAGCCGTGCGCCCCACCGCACAGGTGCCGGGTAGGGCCGCTGCGGCAGGCCGGGCGGCAGGCCGGGCATCGGCACGGCCGGCGGCAGCACCGCAGGCAGCACGGCCGGCGGCAGCGCCCCAGAGCCTGCCGGCGTCACCGGACGACCGTGAGCGCCGCGCTCGCCGTCGCGCGCCCGGCCGTCGCGCGGCAGACGTAGACGCCTGCCGCGAGGCCCGGCACGCCGAGCCCCAGCACGTGCTCGCCCGCGCTGAGCGTGTCGATGCGAGCCACGACGGCCCGCCCGAGGGCGTCCGTGCAGCGGACCGCGACCGCCGCCGCCTCGGCCAGCGTCACGCGAAGCGCAGGATCGGCCGACGGATTCGCGACCGGGGCCACGCGCAGCGCGCCCGTCTCCACGGCAGGCTCGGCGGGCGTCGCGCGGCCGGGGAGCAGCGGCACGAGGACGTCGTCGATGTGCGCGCGCCAGTTGCCCCACGAGTGGCCCTCGGGCACCTCGACGTACGTCACCGCCTGCCCGCGCCCGTCGAGGATGCCGCGCATCCGGAGCGCCTCGGCCTGCGTGTCGCGGATCGTGCCCGTCGTCATCGCGACGCGGAGCGTGCCCGGCGCGGTGAGCTGCATCAGTGCGTAGATCGTCGGCCCCGCGCCCCACGCGGCGTTCTCGCTGATCCAGAAGGCGGGCGAGTGGATCGCGAGGCGGCCGAAGACGTCCGGGCGCGTCGCGCCGAGGTAGGCGGAGAAGACGCCGCCGAGGCTCGTGCCGAGGATCACGCGCGAGTCGCGGTCCGGGCGCGTCCGGTAGGCCGCGTCGATGGCCGGCACGAGGCGGTCGGCGACGAACGCGGCGTAGGCCGGGTTGTTGACGTAGAGCTGCTGCCGGCGGTTGGTGCCCGTGCCGCCGTCGCGCGGGTCGATGAACACGACCACGCACGGCTCGACGAGGCCCTGCGCGACGGCGTTGTCGAGCACGATCCGCATCGCGCCGAGGGCGTCGTCGGCGTACTCGTGGCCGTCGGTGACGTAGACGGTGGGCAGGCGGTCGGGCGACGAGGCGTAGCCGGCGGGCGTCCACACGCGGTACACGACGGCGGCGGGCAGGCCCGCGCCGCTGAGCGTCTGCGCCGCGCCGAGCGTGCCCTGCGGGACGCCCGGCACGCGGACCGTGAGGGGCTCGGACCGCCACGCGGGCATCCGGAGCTCGGAGTTGGGCCCCGCGCCGCCGCTCTGCTGGTACGGGTTGGCCGGGTCCAGCCGCCAGTCCGACCCGTTCACGACGATCTTGTAGTCGACGCGGGCGGCCGCGTCGAGGCGGTCCATGCGCAGCCAGAGGTCGCTCTGGCCCTGCCGCGCGAGCGCGGCAGCAGTGGGGTTCCAGCCCGTGTGGTCACCCGCGACCGTCGCCGTCGTGGCCGTCCCGCGCCACACGAAGACGGCCGTGTCGCCGGCGACGAACGGGACGCGGCTCGCCGCCTGTCCGGGCCGGAGCGACGCCCACAGCGCATCGACGGCCGTCGCGCGGGCGGCCGGGTCGGGTGTAGCCCCGGCCCGGGCCGCGGCGTCGAGGAGCGCCCGCGCCGAGGCCGGCTGGGCGCGCGGCGCGGGCGCGAGGAGGCCAGTCGCGAGGACGGCGGCGGCGAGCAGGACCGGGCGCATCGGGGTCGGGAAAGCGTCGTGCAAGCTACGGGCAGGGCGCGGGCGCGCGTCCACCGGCGCGTCACGACCTGGCCCCGACCCGGACCATGCCCTCGCGCCCGGCCATCACGCCGGCCGCCGTCTTCGCGACGAGCACGCCGACGAGCGCCAGCAGCGGGACCGTCCAGCCGGCCGTCGCGTCGTGCAGCGCGCCCACGACGGCTGGGCCGGTCGCGGCGACGAGGTAGCCGACCGACTGCGCCATGCCCGAGAGCTCGGCCGACGTCTCGGCGTCGGCCGAGCGGAGGGCGATGAGCAGCAGCGACAGCCCGAACGAGCCGCCGAGCGCGAACCCGATGCCGCCGACCCACAGCGCCGTCAGGGCCGTCCCGGGCACGAGCAGCCCGACGGTGCCGACGGCCTCGACGCCCATCAGCGCGATGATGACGCCGACCTGGCCCGCACGCCGCCCGGCCCACAGCGGCACGACGGCCGAGCCCGCGATGCCGGCCGCCTGCGAGAGCGCGAGCATCCAGCCGGCGTCCGCAGGCGAGAGGCCGCGCGCCTGCAGCAGGTCCGGCAGCCACGCCAGGACGACGTAGAACGTGAACGACTGGAGGCCCATGAACAGGGCGACGGCCCACGCGACGGGCGAGCGGCCGAGGTCGCGGAGCGAGGCCAGCACGCTGCCGCGCGGCTGCACGGGCGCACGGTGCCGCACCTGCGGGGCCCACACCGCGAGCCCGAGAAGAGCGAGCGCGGCCCACGCCCCGAGCGACCCGCGCCACCCGA
>JAYWIE010000236.1:0-3496 GCA_043789155.1 Rubricoccaceae bacterium
ACGCGCGTCGAGCTCGCCACCGTCGGCCCGAGCGCGCTCGTGCCCGACGTCGCCGTGTGGCTGCCCGCCGACGGGACGCTCGCGCCGCCGTCGGCGCTGCACCTCGCCGGCGAGGTGCTGTGGGAGCCCTCGCCGGCGTGGTCGGCGCGCGTCGAGGGCTACGCGCGGGCGCTGCCGCACGTCTACGCGCTGGACTACCGCGCGCTCGCGAGCCCGGCAGAGGGCACGGAGGGCGCGCCGCTCGCGCGGCAGGCGGACTTTCTGCTGCACGAGACTGGCCGCGCGCTCGGCGTCGGGGCGCGCGCCGAGCGGCAGGCCCCGCGCTGGGCCGCGAGCGCCGGAGTCGCGCTCGCGCGGACCGAGCGCCGCAGCGACGCCCGCTTCGGCGGGCGCTGGGTGCAGGCCGCGTGGGCCGAGCCGCTCCGCGCGACGCTCGGGCTGGACTGGCTCGCGTGGGGCCGCCGCGCGGACGCCGGCCTGCTCGTCCGCGTGCGCGCGCTCGGCGTCTGGGGCCGCGCGTGGGCCTACCGCCGCGCGTACTACGACGTGCTCCCGGTCGCGGCCGCGGCCCGCGCCGCGTCCGGGCTCGCCTTCGACCGGCCCGAGGACGACCGCCTCCCGGCGCGCCTCGCGCTCGACGCCGGCGTCGCGTACTCCCGCCCGCTCGGCGGCACCCGGCGCGTCGAGGTCGCGGCCGACGTCGCCAACGTGCTCGGCCGCCGCGACGTGCTGGACTGGTCGCTGCGGCCCGACGCCGGCGGCGCGCTCGCGCCCGTCACGCGGGCGCTGCCGGGCGTCCAGCCCTCGCTCCGCGTGCGGCTCGCGCTGTAGAGCGGACCCGGAGGCGACGTGCCCGGTATGACGGAGCCGAACATGCTGCGACGCCGATGAAGATCGCCTGCCCGAAATGCGCGTGGGAGCCGACCGCCTCGGCGCGGTGGGCCTGCTCCTGCGGCCACGTCTGGAACACGTTCGACACCGGCGGGCAGTGCCCGAAGTGCCGTCACGTCTGGCGCGAGACGGTCTGCCTCGCGTGCAAACGCTGGAGCAAGCACCACGACTGGTACCACGACCTCCCGCCGGTCGACGCGCTGCTCGACGACGTACCCGCAGTGCACGGCGAATAGGACGTTGTGCGCGCGGGCGGATCCCTATGCTCCACCCGCTCCCGATCCGCTGCCCATGACGCGACTGCTCCGCCTCGCTGCCGTTCTGTTCCTCGGTACCGCTGCGCACGCACAGCCCGTCCGCTGGGTGCCCGCCTCCGCCGGGCTTGCCCGGACCGCGCCGCTCGGTGCCAGCCTGATGTTTCGGACCCCGACGGGCGCGCTCGTCGCCGGCGCCGATGCAGGCCTCTACCGCAGCGAGAACGACGGCCCGTGGACGCGCGTCACGCAGGACTCCTTGCGCGACGTGCAGGCTATCGCGTGGGCCGCATCCGGCGGGACGCGCTTCGTCGCTGCTCCCCCGTTCGGCGTGCTCGCCTCCAGCACCGACGGCCTCACATGGAGCATAGACGGGCTTCCCGAGGTGGCGGTCACGGGTCTCGGCGCGCTTCCGGACGGAGCCCTCGTCGCCGTCGATTATCGCGGCCAGGCGTACCGTCGCGAGGCCACGGCGTGGAGTGCCGTCGGCCGGCCGTCCGAGACGTGCTACCTCTTCGGGGACGAGCTCGACGCGCTGGCCGACGGAACGCTGCTTCTGCGCTGCAACGAGCGCTTCTACCGGTCGGGTGATCGGGGGAACACGTGGACGCTGCTGACCGAGCCCTCGCCTGGCAGCGGCGTCACGCAACTCCCCTCGGGCGCTGCCTTTCTCGTGCGCCGCGACGGCTCGTTCGCGCGCTCGATCGACGCCGGGCTGACGTGGCAGACGGCTGGGCCGTCTCTGACGCCCTACGTCGGCCCGCTCGAAGCTGGGGCCGACGGTTTCCTCTACTACCGCGCAGCATCGACGGACGGGACCACCGTCGTCCGCTCGGCAGATGGCGCGTCGTGGGCGAGCGTCTACCGGGATCCCGACGGCGGTGGGGTGGCAGCCCTGCTCCCGCCCGGCCCGGCCTCTCCCTTCTTGGACGTCTCCCTGTACGCGGACGGGGTACGGCGGATCGACCTGCAGACGGGGACCGTCGTCCGGATCGATGACGGCGTATCGCGGGAGCCCGAGGCTCTGCTCATGTCCAGCGCCGGCCCGTGGACCGTGTTCGCAACGTGGCGCTATTCAAGTCCGACGATCTACCGGACGCACGACCGTGGCGCGTCGTGGGTCAGCGTTCCGGGGCCGCCCGGCATCACATACGTCAGCGCTCTGCTCGTTCTGGACGACGGGACTCTCGTGCTGGGATCGAGCGGTGCCGTCTCGCGAACGGCGGATGGAGGCCAGACGTGGACGACGGCTTCGCTTCCACGTGTCCACCCGTCCAATGCCTCTTATGTCGAGGTCCTCATACGCACGCGGTCCGGCACGCTCCTCGCCGGGACGTCGACGTCCAACTTCATCTCAGACCGGGGTGACCTGTTCCGGTCCGACGACGGCGGACTGACGTGGCTGCGATCTACGCCGGAGAACTACTTCGGTCCCGTCGGAGCTCTGGTCGAGGGCGACGGAGGCGCACTCGTCGCCGGACAGCGAACATCCTTCGCACACGGGGCCGGCGGTGCGCTGGTGCAGTCGGACGACGACGGCCGGACGTGGGCGCTCGTCCGGGAGGGGTCGGTCGACGCGCTTGTCCCGATCGGCAGCGGCCAGTTCCTGATCGTAACCAACGAGGGGTCGTCCGTGTACCGACTCGCGCGTGCGTCCGAGAGCGGTGCGCCGTGGGAGAGGCTCGGCCCGGCCTTCGGCAGGCCTGAGGGCATGCTCCGCGCAGCCGACGGCGCTGTTTACCTCCATGGGTGGGGCGGGAGCATTCAGCGCACGACCGACCGCGGTGACACGTGGCAGGCGGTCACAGACGGGCTCCCGAGCCGCCAGGTCGCTGCGCTGTCGCAGGACGCCGACGGCTACCTCTACGCCGGCACGCCGTCGGGCGTCTTCCGCTCGGAGCGGCCCGCCGTCGCCAGCGCCCCCGGCCCCGAGCCCGCCGCGCTCGCGCTTGAGCGCCCGCGTCCCAACCCGGCACGCGGCGTCACCACGCTCGCCTTCACCCTCCCCGACGCCGGCGACGTCGACCTCGACCTGTACGACGCGCTCGGCCGCCGCGTCGCGACGCTCGTGCAGGGCGCGTTCGCGCCGGGCCGCCACGAGGCGTCGTGGGCCGCGTCGAGCCTTCCGCCGGGCCTGTACCTCGCTGTGCTGCGCTCGCCCGGAGGCATCTCGACGCAGGCCGTGACCGTCGCCCGCTGACGGCGCGTGCTCAGCCCGCGGCCGGAGGGATCACGGCCGGCGGCTGCGCCGTCACGTCCCACATGACTCCGCCCGACGCTCCCGCTCCGCTCTGGCCCCGGATCGTGCTCGACGCGGGCGGGATCCGCGTCACGGCCATCCGGACCGGCAG
>JAYWIE010000237.1:0-3482 GCA_043789155.1 Rubricoccaceae bacterium
CCGGACGGGCCGCGGCAGGTCGCGGCTCGTGAGCTCCATGTAGACCTTGCACGCGCCCTTGTGGGCCTCGCAGAGCGTCGCGATGGCCTCGACGTCGGCCTCGGTCGTGACGTCGAGGTCGAGCTTCAGCAGGACGCCCTTGACGAGCGTCTCGCGCACGCGCCACATCGGGAGCACCTCGCGGCCGATGATCTTGAGGTCGCCGCGCGTCGTCTCGGCCTTGCCGCGCACGAGCAGCACGTCGTCCACGACGAGCAGGTGCCCGCAGCGCTCGAGCGACTGCGCGAAGAGGACCAGCTCGGACGTGCCCGTGGTGTCCTCGAGCTGCACGAACGCCATCGGGCGGCCGCTCTTGGACGTCCGCCGGACGACCTCGGTCACGATGCCGATGCCGGTCACGTCGGCGTCGTGCGTCACGGCCGCGCTCTCGCCGAAGCGGACGTTGGCGAAGGCGGCCGTCTCGGCGGCGTAGTCGTCGAGCGGGTGGCCCGAGACGTAGAAGCCCATGAGGTCGCGCTCGTAGCGGAGCCCCTCGGCGCGGCTCCACGGGTCGACGGTCGGCATGGCCGGGGCGTAGCTGTGGCCGGCGTCGGCCCCGCCGCCGAACAGCGACGACTGCCCGGCCGCGATGTCGGCCTGCTGCTTCTGCGCCCAGCCCCACGCCGTCTCGGTCGCGGCCGCGAGCTGGGCGCGGTGGCCGTCGAAGGCGTCGAGCGCGCCGGCCTGCGCGAGCGCCTCGAGCGTCTTCTTGCCGACGAGCCGCAGGTCCAGGGACTTCGTGAGCGCGAAGACGTCGTCGAACGCGCCGCGCGCCGCCCCGCGGGCCTCGACGACCGACTCGATGGCCGACGGCCCGACGCCCTTGATCGCCGAGAGCCCGAAGCGCACCTTGCCGTGCTCGACCGTGAAGTGCGACTGCGAGCGGTTGACGCACGGCGGCAGGATGTCGATGCCGGCCACGCGCGTCGCGTCGAGCGCGAGGCCGAGCTTGGCCGAGTCCGCCATTTCCGTCGTCAGCACGGCCGCCATGAACTCGGCCGGAAAGTGCGCCTTCAGGTATGCGGTCTGATAGGCAACAACGGAATATGCAGCAGAGTGACTTTTGTTAAATCCGTATCCTGCAAACTTGGCCATCATATCGAAAACCTCGGTCGCTTTCGATTCCGACACGCCTTTCTCGACGGCCCCCTCGCAGAACGTCTCGCGCTCCTTCGCCATCTTGGCGTGGTCCTTCTTGCCCATCGCGCGCCGGAGCAGGTCGGCTCCGCCGAGCGTGTAGCCGCCCATGACCTGCGCCATCTGCATCACCTGCTCCTGGTAGACCGGGATGCCGTAGGTCGCGTCGAGGATCTCGGCGAGCATCGGATGCGGGTGCTCGACGGGCTCGCGGCCGTGCTTGCGGTCGATGTAGGACGGGATGAGGTCCATCGGCCCGGGCCGGTAGAGCGCGTTCATCGCGATGAGGTCGTCCAGCGACGTCGGCTTGAGCTTGCGCATCCACTCGCGCATGCCCGACGACTCGAACTGGAAGATGGCGACGGTGTCGCCGCGCTGGAACAGCTCGAACGTCTTCGCGTCGTCTAACGGGATCGTCTCCAGATCGACCTCGATGCCCTGCGTTTCCTTGATGAGCGCGAGGGCATCGTCCAGGATCGTCAGGGTTTTGAGGCCCAGGAAGTCCATCTTGAGCAGCCCGAAGTCCTCGATCCAGCGGCCGTCGTACTGCGTCATGAGCGTGTCGCCGGCCCCGCCCTTGCCCTTCTGGATCGAGACCGGGACGTACTGGCTGACGTCGCCCGGGGCGATGATGACGCCCGCCGCGTGGACGCCCGTCTGGCGCGCGGAGCCTTCGAGGACGTTCGCGTACTGGATGAGGCGGCGGATCTGCGGATCCGGGTGCCGGTCGAGCTCGGCGAACTCCTTGGAGGCCGCGCGGGCGTCGGCGAGGGACACCTTGACGCCGTCGGGGACCATCTTCGAGATCCGGTCCACTTCCGACAGCGGTAAACCAAGCACGCGGCCGACGTCCTTGAGGACCGACTTCGAGCCCATCGTGCCGAAGGTCACGATCTGGCAGACCGACTCGCGGCCGTACTTCTCGACGACGTAGTCGATGACCTTGGAGCGGCCGCGGTCGTCGAAGTCGATGTCGATGTCCGGCATCGAGACGCGCTCGGGGTTCAGGAAGCGCTCGAAGAGGAGATCGTACTTCAGCGGGTCGATGCCCGTGATGCCGAGGCAGAACGCCACGGCCGAGCCGGCGGCCGAACCGCGGCCGGGCCCGACGCTCACGCCGAGCGCGCGCGCGGCCGTCGTGAAGTCCTGGACGATGAGGAAGTAGCCGTCGAAGCCCATGTCGGCGATGACGCCGAGCTCGAGGTCGAGGCGCTCGGTGACGTCCGGCCCCAAGTCCGGGTAAACCCGCTTCGCGCCCTCGTACGTGAGGTGCCGGAGGTAGTCGCTCGGGCCCGTGAAGGCGGGCGGGATCGGGAAGTGCGGCATGAGGAGCTCGCCCATCGGGATCTCGAGCCGGCACTTGTCCGCGATCTCGCGCGTCGCGTCGAGCGCGGCGGCCACGGCGCGCTCGCTGGCGAAGGCCCCGTCGCGGACGCCCTGGCCGAACGCCGTCTGCATCTCCGCGCCCGTCTTGAAGAAGAACTGGTTGTTCTCGAACCGCATCCGGTTGGGGTCCGAGATGTCCTTGCCCGTCTGGAGGCACAGCAGCACGTCCTGCGCCTCGGCGTCGGCCTCGTGGACGTAGTGGACGTCGTTGGACGCGATGACGGTCACGCCGTACTCGGCCGCCCACCGCATCAGGACGGCGTTGCAGGTCCGCTGCTCGGGGATGGCGTGGTCCTGGACCTCAATGTAGTAGTCCTCGCCGAAGATCGAGAGGTAGTCCTCGAAGACGGCCCGTGCCTCGGCGTCGCTCTTCTTGAGGATCGCCTGGAGCACCTCGCCCTGCAGGCAGCACGTCGTCGCGACGAGGCCGGCCGAGTGGGCTCGCAGCATCTCGCGGTCGATGCGCGGCTTGTAGTAGTAGCCGTCCGTGTAGCTCCTGCTGGAGAGCTTGATGAGGTTGCGGTAGCCCTCGACGTTCTTGGCGAGCAGGACCTGGTGGTAGCGCGTGCGGTCCGCCTTGTCCGCCATGCCGCTCGGGGTGACGTAGAACTCGCAGCCGATGATGGGCTGGACGCCGGCCTTGCGGGCGGCGGTGTAGAACTCGGGGACGCCGTGCAGATTCCCGTGATCCGTTATTGCAACTGCTGCGTGCTCGAGTTCCGCCGCGCGCTGGACGAGCGACTGGATGCGTGCCGCGCCGTCGAGCAGCGAGTACTGGGTGTGGCAGTGGAGGTGGCAGAAGTCAGGCATCGCGCGCAGGGTCCGGGGTGCGGCAAGATGCCCGGCCGCAGCGCCGGCGGCAAGGGATGTGGAGAAGTTCGGGGAGGCCCGTTCGGGCCGCGGCCCGAACGAGCCGCGGG
>JAYWIE010000238.1:0-3474 GCA_043789155.1 Rubricoccaceae bacterium
GGTTGAGCCAGCCGCCGCGGTCGTCGAGCGCGGCCGGAAGGTCCCAGTGGTAGAGCGTCAGCATGGGCTCGATGCCCGCCTCGGCGAGGCGGTCCACGAGGCGGTCGTAGAAGTCGAGGCCGGCGGCGTTGACGCGGCCCGTGCCCTCGGGGAGCACGCGCGCCCAGGCGACGCTGAAGCGGTACGCCTGGAGGCCGAGGGCCTGCATCAGCGCGACGTCCTCGGGCATCCGGCGGTAGTGGTCGCAGGCGACGTCGCCGGTCTCGCCGCCGGCCGTGCGGCCCGGCGTGTGCGCGAACCGCTGCCAGATCGACGGCCCGGCCCCGTCGGCGAGCGGCGAGCCCTCGATCTGGTAGGCCGACGTGGCCGCGCCCCACAGGAACGACTCGGGGAACAGGGGAAGGGACATTCGGGCCGGGTCGGGGGTGGAGCGGAGCGGCCGCAGGCAGCGCGGATCCGCGCCGATGCGGGGCCGAACATACCGTGCGCGCACCCGGCGAGGCGACGGCGTGCCGGATATGTGCGGCCGGTGTTCATTTGGGCTTGACTTCATAGAAGCGCTTCCGTAGCGTGGGACTGTAACCGGTTACAGTCGCGCCATGCCCTCGCCCCCCGTCACCATCCGCGACGTCGCGCACGAGGCCGGCGTCTCCGTCGCGACCGTCTCGCGCGTGCTGAACGGCAGCGGGCCGGTCCGCGCCGCTACGCGCGACCGCATCCACCAGACGGCCCACGACCTGCGCTACGTGCCCAACGTGGCCGCGCGCGCGCTGAGCACCAAGCAGACCCACACGGTCGGGGTGCTGCTGCCGGACCTCTACGGCGAGTTCTTCTCGGAGCTGCTGCGCGGGCTGGACCGCGCCGCGCGCGCGCGGCACCTCCACCTGCTCGTGAGCGGCGTCCGCGGCAGCGCGGCCGAGCTGACGCTGGCCGCGCGCGCGCTCCACGGCCGCGTCGACGGGATCGTGGTGATGAGCCCCGAGGCCGACCCCGACGCGCTCGTGCGGAGCCTGCCGCCCGGGCTGCCGCTCGTCGTGCTCGGCGGGCGCGGGGCGTCGCTCGCGGTCGACAACGCCGGCGGCGCTGCCGCGGCCACGGCGCATCTCGCGCGGCTCGGGCACGCGCGCATCGCGCACCTCCGCGGCGCGGCCGGCAACGCCGACGCCGAGGAGCGCCTCGCCGGCTACCGGGCCGCCATGGCCGCGGCCGGCCTCCCGCCGCTCGTGCTCGACGGCGACTTCACCGAGGACGCCGGCCGCGCCGCCGTCGCGGCGCTGCTCGCCTTGCCCGAGCGCCCCACGGCGCTGTTCGCCGCCAACGACGCGATGGCCGTCGGCGCGCTCGCCGCGCTGCGCGAGGCGGGCCTGGCCGCGCCCGGAGACCTCGCCATCGTCGGCTTCGACGACGTCCCGCTCGCGAGCCACCTCACGCCCGCGCTCACGACCGTCCACGTGCCCATCGCCGAGCTCGGCGCGGCGGCCGTCGAACGTCTCCACTCGTCCGGGTCCGCCCCGGCCGCCCGGGTCCTCCCGGCCACGCTCGTCGTCCGCGCCTCCTGCGGGGGCGCGGCTCCTTTCACCTCACCGCTCCTGTCATGACCCGACTTGCTACGCTCCTGCTCGCCACCCTCGTGGCGACGTCGCTCGCGCCCGCCGCGCGCGCGCAGGCCCCGACCACGATGCGCACCGACGCCGTCTGGGCGCGCGCCACGACCGAGACAATCACGCTCGACGGCAACCTCACCGAGGCATCGTGGGCACAGGCCGAGTCCCTCAACTTTACGTACGGGCAGCGCACCGGCAACCCTGGCAGCGGCTTTAAGGATGAGGGCAACGCCAACGCCCCGCGGGACCCGATGAGGGCCAACGTCAAATTCCTCGTCAACGGCGACCAGCTCTACGTCGCTGCGACGGTCCAGGACGCATCCATCGGTGGCACCGAGTTCAACCGCTTCGACGGCCTGCTGATGAAGTTCCGCGACGCCACCACGCGCGACGCCACCATCGGCGACGCGCCGGTGCTGGAGTACTTCTATGCGTGGATGGCGCGCGAGGGCGTGACGATGCCCGGCGACGTCCCGCAATTCATGGGGCCGTTCGGCGACCGCACCAACCCGAGCAACGTCGCCCGGTGGGACGCCGCGACGAGCGTCGTCGGCACATCCAACAACGACGCCGGCGCACCTGACACGCGCTACACGATGGAGATGCGCTTCGACCTCGCCGTGCTGGGCTACAGTGCCACGCAGGGAGTCAGGCAGATCGGTTACACGTTCTCGATCTACGACGTGGACGGCTTCTTCCCGTTCACCGATGCGACGTTCTCGTCCAACCGCACGTGGTGGCAGAGCGGCTTCGGCGGCGGCCCGAGCGTCGGCCGCGTGTTCGCGTCGCCGAGCGTGACCGTCACCTCGGGTGCCGTGCCCGGGATGCCGTACGACGCCGTCATCGGCGAAGGCTCCGGCTTCGCCGCGCCGACCGTGGATGGCGCGCTCAACGAAGCTGTCTGGGCCAACATCCGGGGCTTCGACGTCCGTTTCAACGATCCGGCGCTCCGCCTGACCTACCCGGGCATGGGCGCGCTCACGAGCGGCCAGTTCCAGCCGGACGTCGACGGCAACGGCAGCAACCCACTCCCGACCGTCGTGGACCCGGCCAACGCCACCGTCAAGTGGTTCCACCGTGGCGACAGGCTCTACGTGGGCGTGAACGTGCGCGACGCGGCCCTCTCGGCCAGAGACGGTGCCGGCTTGGACTTCTGGGACGGTTTCCGCCTCAGCCTTAACGACCGCGTGGCGCTGGAGCCCAACGACAACTACCTCCTGCCGTACGCATTCGACCTGCACCTCAACGCCGCCGGCGCGATCGTGCCCGAAGGCGCTCTCGCGGCCCTGATGACGACCAACCCCGGCGCGGTCAGCTTCGCGACGAGGGTTACCGGGACGATCAATAACTCGTCGGATGCCGACACCGGCTACCAGATCGAGATGTCGCTCGACCTGACAGCGATCGGCTACCCGGCCGGGCTCGGCGACGGCGTGTTGTTCGCCGGTGCCAACGTGTTCGACTTCGACGCCCTTGACGACCCGACGGCCAGCTATGGCAGCCGCGCGTGGTACTTCCGTGAGGCCGGGCCGGACCGCGCCGCTGCATACGCCTACCTCAGCTCCGCGCGGATCACGGCCGGCGAGGACGGTCCGGACGAGCTGGGCTCGAGCATTCGCCTTATCGGCGCGCAGCCGAACCCGGCGCACCGGGCGGCGACGCTCCGCTACGAGCTGCCGGAGGCAGGCATGGCGACCGTCGAGGTCTACGACCAGCTCGGCCGCCGCGTCGCGGCCGTCGCCGCGGGCCGCCAGGCGGCAGGCGTCAACGCGGCCGAGACGACGCTCGACCTGCCGTCGGGCATCTACCTCTACCGCGTCCTCCTCGAGGGCGTCTCGGGGACTCGCGTGAGCCCTGCAGGCCGCTTCAC
>JAYWIE010000239.1:0-3469 GCA_043789155.1 Rubricoccaceae bacterium
GAAGCGGGCGCAGCGGGCGGGGTCCGCGCGGGCGGCCGAGTGGAGGGCCTTGAGCAGCACGACCTCGCCGGCCGTGGCGTCGTAGGCCTTGAACACGGCCGCGACCGGCCCGCGGGCGAGCTCGGCGAACGGCGTCACGTCGGCGAAGGGCGCGGCGGCCGTCATCCGTCCGGGGCGTCGTCGTCGCGCCACTCGCGCAGGCGGTACTGGAGCCATCGCCGCGAGACGCCGAGCGTGCGCGCGGTCTCGGAGACGTTGCCGTCGAGCGCGTCGAGCGTGCGCTCCGAGAGCAGGCGCTCGGCCTCCTTGACGGTCAGGCCCGGCGCGAAATCCGCCACGACGGGCTCGTCCGGCGCGGGCAGGCGCAGGTCGTCCGTGCCGACGAGCGCGCCGCGGGCGAGCACGACGGCCCGCTCGACGGTGTTCTCGAGCTCGCGGACGTTGCCGGGCCAGCGGTAGCCCGCGAGCGCGTCGACGGCCTCGGGCGTGAAGCCCTCGACGCGCGCGCGCGTCCCGACGGCGTAGCGCGCCAGGAAGTGGTGCGCGAGCAGCGGCACGTCGGTCCGGCGGCGGCGCAGCGGCGGCACCTCCACGCGGATCGTGTTGAGGCGGTACATGAGGTCCTCGCGGAAGCGGCCGTCCTCGGCCATGTCGGCGAGCGGCCGGTTCGTGGCCGAGACCACGCGGACGTCCACGCGGCGCGTCGTGGCCTCGCCGACGCGCTTGACCTCGCCCGTCTGGAGCACGCGCAGCAGCGCCGTCTGGAGCTTCGGCGAGAGGTCGCCGACCTCGTCGAGGAAGATGGTGCCGCCGTCGGCCGTCTCGAAGAGGCCCTTCTTGTCGGCCGTGGCACCCGTAAACGAGCCGCGAACGTGGCCGAAGAGCTCGCTCTCGAGCAGGTCGTCGGGGAGCGAGCCGCAGAAGAGCGACACGAACGGGCGGTCGGCGCGGGGGCCGTCGTAGTGGAGGCCGCGGGCGACGAGCTCCTTGCCCGTGCCGGACTCGCCCTCGATGAGGACCGTGACGTCGGTGTCGAGCACGCGGCCGAGCGTCTCGAAGAGGGCGTCCATGGCGGCCGAGCGGCCGATCATCTCGCCGAAGCCGTGGCGGGTCTGCGCCTCGCGGCGCAGGCGCGCGTTCTCCTCGCGCAGCGCGGCCACGCGCCGGGCGTGCTCGACCGCGATCGCGGCCTGGTCCGCGACCGCGCGCAGGAACGGGAGGTGCTCGCGCGTGAAGCGCCCGCGGCGGCGCACGGCGTCGAGGTAGACGGCCCCGATCTGGCGCTCGCGCAGCCGCAGCGGCACGCACGCGATGGACTGGATGTGCTGCAGCACCACGCTCTCGACGCCGCCGTAGCGCGCGTCCTCGGCCGCTTCGAACACGAGGACCGGCTCGCCGGTCCGCAGCACCTCGTCCACGACGGACGTCGAGAGCGAGCGCAGGCCGGCGAGGTCGTCGTCGGAGACGTTGCGGCTCGCGCGGACCTCGAACGGGCGGGCATCGCTCGGGTCGCCGTCGGCGTCGGCCGTGTCGAGCAGCACGAAGCCGCGCTCGGCGTCGAGCACGGCCATGGCCTGCGTCAGCACGGCGTCGAGCACGGCCTCGGGCGCGCGGGCCGAGTTGAGCGCGGCCGCGATCTCGGAGAGGGCCGCGAGCGCGCCGCGGGCGTCGTCGGGGACGGTCATGGGAGCGTGAAGCCCGCCGGGCGCGAGCGGCTGCGGTTGCCGGCGGCGTCGACCGTCCAGACGGTCCAGGTGTATCTGCCGCCCGGCAGCGCGGCCGGGAGGATAAGCGTGGTCTCGGTCGGCGCGATGCCGGACGTCGTCGAGACGAGGACGAGCGTGTTGGCCCCGTCGGTGACGAACACGTCGACGCGGTACGTGAACGGGAACGGGAGCTCGGCCGGCCGCCACTCGAGCGTGGGCGGGTTGGGCGGCGGCAGGTCTTCCGCCTGTGGGCGGAACGCGAGCGGCGTCTGCTCGACGACGCGGACGAGCGAGACGGCGGCCGAGCGGCCCGTGCCGCCCGAGAGGTCCGTGACCTCGACCGCGAGCGGCTGCCCGAGCAGCGCCTGCACCTGCCCGCCGGGCAGGCGCGCCGCGTCGAGCGTGGCGCGGAAGACGCCCGGCGCGGCCTCGGCGAGCGGCACGCGGAAGGCGAGCCCCTCGGCGACGAGCACGGCCGCGTCGACGTCGCTCGCGCGGTCGGGGTCGGTCGCCTGCACCTCGACCTCGAGCTGGAACACGGGCCCGAGCGGCGGCCAGTTCTCGATGTGGACCGTGCGCACGACCGGGACGGAGACGACGGGCACGGCGTCGAGCTCGAAGACAGCCTCGGAGAGCGCCCCGGCCGTGACGGCGACGAGCGCGGTGTCGGCGAGCAGGCCCGCGCCGTCGGCGACGACGCGGTACCTGCCGGCGGGGAGGTCGTCGAGGCGGAAGGTGCCGTCGCTCGCGGTGCGGGCGATGCGCTCCTCGCCGGCGGCCGGCGCGCCCGTAGCGTCGAGGCGCTGGACGTGGACGCGCGCGCCGGCGCGGGCGTCGAAGGGCGGGTAGATGCCCGTCGCGCGGCCGCCGAGCGTGCCGGCGTCGAGCGGCGCGTCCGAGAGCGGGTCGAGCGGGTTGTCGTGCGGCGCGCCGGAGAGGCAGCCGCCGAGGCCGAGGCCGGCCGCACAGACGCTCGCCGCGCAGGCGGCGACGCACAGGGCGCGGCTCAGGGCGAGAAGGCGTGGGGGCAGCACGGGACGGCGGGCGGGGGCCTGGCAGGATACCGCCACATGGCGCGCGGCGGGCTGTAACGGCGCGGCGGCGAGGCTCCGTGTGGAACCCCGCCGCCGCTGGCGCACCGACGCGGGCGCGTGCCAAACAGTCGCCCGGTGGTGGTGTCGTCCGGCTAGCGGATGACCGTCAGCGTGCGCGTGCCGGCCGCCTGCCCGTCGACGGAGAGGCGGACGATGTAGAGGCCCGTCGGGAGCGCGGCCGTGCCGATCACGGCCTCGTGCGAGCCGGCCGAGACGGCCCCGTCGACGGCCGTCAGGACGGTCCGGCCGCGGGCGTCGAGCAGCGTCAGGCGCGCCGTGGCGGCCGCGGCGACCGAGAAGCGGACCGTCGCCGAGCCCGTCGTCGGGTTCGGGAAGACGCGCTCGATGGCGAGCGTCGCCGAGGCGGCCGTGCCCTCGCCGGCCGTCGTGCGGGACTGCGTGAGGACGACGACCTGCGAGGCGTCGAGCGTGCCCGTGGCCGTCGTCGTGCCGTAGGCGAGCAGGTCCGTGCCGGCGCGGACGTCCGCGGCGGTCGCGGCCGTGCCGTCCTCGAAGAGGTACAGCGTCTCGGCCGTCGTCGCCAGCGTCGCGCCCGAGAGCGTGATGCGGCCGGCGGCGGCCGTCGAGACGCGGCCGAGGGCCTGCGCCGCTCGCAGGATGGCGATGCGCGTAGCGCGGAAGCCGGCCGGCGAGGCCGTGCCCGTAATG
>JAYWIE010000240.1:0-3461 GCA_043789155.1 Rubricoccaceae bacterium
GCGAGAGCCTTCCAGACGGCGTCGTGGGCCGAGCGGCCGCGCGTCTCGTAGTCGATCGCGTGCGCGATCTCGTGCCGCGCGACGTCCTCCATCCCGGCCCACCCGAGCGCCTCGGCGAGCGGGCGCGAGAGCGAGACCGTCTTGACGGACCGGCCGTTCTTCTTCCACGTGCACAGGCCGAGGCGGCGGCGCGCGCGGTCCCACCGGACCGTCCACCCGATCTCGCGCAGCGACCGGCCGAAGTGGTCGCGGCCGAGCGCGTCGAGCAGCGCCTCCGTTCGAGCGCGGATGTCGTCCAGGTCGTGCATGTCCGGAAGGTCTCTCCCCCCCCAGCCCGACGCGCTCGAAGATCGTGTCCATGTGCTCGAGCCACGCCGCGAGGCGTCGGTGCGCGCGGCGGGGGCGAGGTCCGGCAAAGTCTATGGGGCGAGCAGCTCGACGGCAAGCCGGGCCATCGTGAGTGAAGCCAGCCGCCGGTCGTGCGTCAGAAAGACCTCGGCACCCGCCTGACGGGCCGTCGCGAGATGGACGGCGTCAGGAAGCCGTAGCGTCGCTCCGGACCTCAGCCGGGCCGCGTCGCGCCACGTCTGAGCGGTCGTCGGCCAGACGTCGATGGGCGACGCGGGGCCGAGCAGTGCCTCGTAGGCGTCCACGAGGGACGCGGCACCGGTCCGGTACGGGACGACGAGGACTTCGGCGAGGGTGATCTCGCCCGTGCAGGCGCTCAGCAGGCCCGCATCCACGGCGTCGAGAACGCCGAGCGCCAGGGCCCGGACGTCGGGGGTGCCCTCGAGTGCATACACGAGCACGTTGGCGTCGAGGTAGACGCGGCGGCCGAGGAGGCGGTCTAGGCGTCCCACTCGTCGCGGAGCGCGTCCAGCCGCCGGTCGAGCGCGTCGGCCGGGAGGCCAGCGGACGCTGCGGCGCGCGCGACCGCACCGAGCGAGACATGAGGCGTCTCGGCTGCCATTTCCGGCAGGCTCAGCACGTGACGCGCGACGCGGTCCTGCTCCGGCTCGGGCAGCGCCGAGAGGCGTCTCAGCGCGCGGCGCATGAGGTGCGTCATCGGATCGGAAGGCGGTGTCAGGACAGGATACGGCGCGTCATCCCAGCCCGACGCGCTCGAAGATCGTCCCGACGTGCGCGAGCTGCGCCGCGGGCTCGAACGCCTCGGCGATGCGCGCCGCGCCCAGACGCGCCGTGATCTCGGGCGACGCCTCGACGAGCGCGCGGAAGGGCGTCCGCTCGCGCCACGCCTGCATCGCGAGCGGCTGCACGGTGTCGTAGGCCATCTCGCGGCTCATGCCGGCGTCGACGAGCCCGAGCAGCAGGCGCTGCGAGTACACGAGGCCGTAGGTCCGGTCGAGGTTCTCCGCCATCCGGTCCGGGTACACCAGGAGGGTTTCGACGATGCGCGCGAGGCGGTCGAGGGCGTAGTCGAGCACGATGGTCGCGTCGGGCAGGAGGACGCGCTCGGCGGACGAGTGGCTGATGTCGCGCTCGTGCCACAGGGCCACGTTCTCATACGCCGTCAGCATGTAGCCGCGGAGCAGCCGCGCGAGGCCCGTCAGGTTCTCCGAGCCGATGGGGTTGCGCTTGTGCGGCATCGCGGACGAGCCCTTCTGCCCCGCCCCGAAGGCCTCCTCGGCCTCGAGGACCTCGGAGCGCTGGAGGTGCCGAATTTCGAGCGCGACGGTCTCGATCGTTGTGCCGACCAGCGCGAGCGCGGCGAGATACTGCGCGTGCAGGTCGCGCGGGAGAACCTGCGTCGAGACCGGGGCCGCGCGCAGCCCGAGCGCCTCGCACGTGATCCGCTCGACCTCGGGCGGGATGTGCGCGAACGTCCCGACGGCCCCCGACAGCTTGCCCACGCGGAGCGCCTCGGCCGCGGCGTCGAAGCGGACGAGGTCGCGGGTGACGGTGTCGTAGAAGCGGGCCATCTTGAGCCCGAACGTCGTCGGCTCGGCGTGGACGCCGTGCGTCCGGCCGACCGTGAGCGTGTCGCGGTGCTCGCGCGCCTTCGCGGCCAGCACGCTCTGGAGGCGGACGAGCCCGTCGCGGAGGATCACGTTGGCGCGCACGAGCCGCAGCGAGAGCGCGGTGTCGACGACGTCGGACGACGTGAGGCCGTAGTGGACCCACTTGCGCTCCTCGCCCAGAGACTCGGAGACGGCGCGCGTGAACGCGACGACGTCGTGGCGCGTCTCGGCCTCGATGGCGTGGATGCGGGCGACGTCGAAGGCCGCGTTGGCCTCGATGAGGTCGACGTCCGCGTGCGGGATGTGGCCGGTCGCCGTCGCCCAGGCGCGGCAGGCGGCGACCTCGACGTCCAGCCAGGCCTGGTACTGAGCGGTCTCGGTCCAGACCGCGCCCATCGCGGGGCGCGTGTAACGGTCGATCATCGGCGGGGCGGCGGTGCAGCCGCAGAGTACACGACGGCGGCGCGCGGTGCCGTGGACCGACGGCCAAGACCGGCGCTCACCGTCCGGGCGGGCGCGGCGGCGCAGGCGGCGCGGTCGGCGCAGGCGGAGCAGGCGGGGTCGGCGCAGCGAACCGCACCACGACGCGGCCGGGGCCGGACGCGATGCGGACCGTGAACGCGTCCGGCGGCGCGCCGGGCGTCGCGTAGCGGCCCTGCCCGAGCGTGACGAGCCCGGGCGGGATCTCGACCGCCGAGAGGCGTCCGCCGGGGGCCTCGAGCACGAGCGGGACGCCCGCGGGCAGCGTCACCGCGAGCTCGCCCACGCCGACGCGCAGGCTCGCCTCGGCCCCGGGCTCCGGCGGCGCGCCGCTGAAGTCCAGCGCGAAGCGCCCGACGCCGCCCTCGAACCGGAACCGCCGCGCGCGCAGGTGGCCCAGCCCGACGCCCGAGAACTCGGACACGCCGGCCTTGACCTCGACCTCGGCCGCGGCCTCGGGGTTCGGCCGGCTGAGCCGCAGCGACGTCTTCGCGACGCCGCACGTCACCGAGAGGCGGCGCAGCGGGACGCCCGTGAGGTCGAGGTCGGCCTCGGCCGCACCCATCCGCACGGCGAGGTCGAGCGGCGTCCGGTGCGAGAAGAGCAGCCGCCACGCGAGGCCGCGCGTGCGGTCGAGGTCGCCGGGCGACGCCGCGTCGCCGGCGAGGCTCAGGCGGATGCGGGCCTGCCGGCCGCGCTCGGTCGGGGCCGTCTCCGTCCGGAGGTCCGCCCGGAGGCCGTCTACGGGGAGCGCGACCTCGGCCTGGAAGAGCATGCCACGCTCGGCCTGCCCGACCGTGACGGTCCCGATGCCGAGGTCGAGGTCGGCGCGGACGGAGGCCTCGCCGCGGTCCGCGACCTCGACGAGGTCGCGGCGTACCGCCGGCGGTGCCGCGGCGTCGGGCGCGGCTGCCTCACCCGCCTCGGCCGACGCCGCGTCGGACACGCCGCCGTCGGGCGTCGAGCACCCGGCGAGGGCGAGCGCGGCGGCGAGCAGGACGG
>JAYWIE010000241.1:0-3448 GCA_043789155.1 Rubricoccaceae bacterium
CGTGGTGCGGAAGCGCGCGCCGGTCCCGTCGAACGGCGCGATGACGTTGTAGCGGTAGGGCCGCTGGAACTTGTAGGCGACGCCGAGCTGGACGTCTGCCCGCGTCCCGGCTTCGGGCGTCAGCAGCGAGTCGCCGGCCGAGTCGAGGTCCGTGAAGCGATCCAGGCTCAGCGGGCTCGCGTAGGCGTAGCGCAGCCGCGCCCCGACGAGCAGGTCCGTATAGGGCCGGTCGACGACGTCGAGCGGGAGGCTCGCCGAGACGTCGCCGCCGGTGAGGTCCTCGACGAGGACCGAGTTGCCGTAGAAGCTCGACGGGCTCGGGAAGCGGTAGAGGTCGAGGGTGATCGTCGGCGCGAGGGTGCGGTTGACGTACTCGAGCAGCAGGAACGACTTGGCGACGGGCTGCGTGACCGAGACGCCGGCGAGGAGCACGAGCGCGTGCTTGCCGAGCGGCTCGAGCCAGAGCGAGTTGGCGAAGACGCCGTAGTCGTTGTTGGCGGGGTCCGCGTAGGGCAGCGGCAGCGTGATCGCGTGCGTGAGGTGGCGCAGCGAGCGGTACGGGTAGCGGGCGGTGACGAGGGATGGGTCGGGCGCGATCACGGTCGGGATCTCGCGCGGCGGTCGGTGCTGCGTCCACGCGGCGTAGGCCGGCGGCACGACGAGCGGGGCCGGGGCGACGGTCGGCCGCCGCGCGGCGTTGACGACGTAGATGCGGTCGCGGCGCTTGGTCTCGCTCGCGAGCAGCACGAGGCGGCCCTCGGGGTGGCCCGCGCTCGGCGGGAGCCACCCGCGGACTTCTGCGCCGTCGAAGAGGTAGGTGACGCGGGTCTCGGGTGTCGGGGATTGGGTGTTGGGGATTGGGGGGCTGTCTGCCAGCGCCGCGGTTGAACCGGGCACATGCATTTCACCAATCCCCAATCCCTGATCCCTAACCCCCACGGCGAACACGTTCGGCGCGCCGTCACGGAGGCTCGTGAAGGCGAGCGTGCGGCCGTCGGGGCTCCAGACGGGCTGGCGGTCGTCGCGGAGCGCGGCGTCGGGGTTGCCGGCGTCCGTCCCGAGGCGGGTGAGCGCGCCCGTCGCGGCGTCGACGGTCGCGAGGTCGCGGCGGCCGTCGAACAGGGCGAGGGCGAGGCGCTGGCCGTCCGGGCTCCACCGCAAGGCCGTGATCTGGACCGTGCCGGCGAGGCGCGTCAGCGGCGTCTCGGCTCCGGTCTCCACATCGAGGACGAACACGTTGGCTGTCTCGGACCCGCCGCCGCCTGCATCCGCGGCCCCGACGAAGGCGATCCGGCGGCCGTCGGGCGAGAACGCCGGCGACGTCGCGCGGCGGTCGGTCGTGAGCCGCCGCGCGCGGCCCGTCGCGACGTCGACGCGGTAGAGGTCGGAGACGAGGGAGCCGTGGCGGCCGCGGCGGAGGCGCGCGTAGGCGATCTGGCGGCCGTCCGGGCTCCACGCGACCGCGCCCTCGATCGCGCCCTCGGCGAGGATGCGCAGGCCGCTCGGAACGGGCCGCTCGCCGGCGCGCGACGCGGAGTCCGCCGCGGCCGAGTCGCGCGCGGTGCGGGCGGTCCGCAGGCCGGGGTTGGCGGTGACGTAGAGGCGGCGGACCGGCCGCGTGAGGCTCGGCAGCGCCACGACTGCGACCTGGGTCGTGTCCGGGCTGAACGCGACGTCGTAGACGACCTGGCCGGGCAGCGCGAGCGGGGCCGTGCCGAGCGAGTCCAGCCGCTCCATCTGGCCGGCGAGGGTGTTGTAGTACACGTTGACGTGCTTGCGCCAGGCCTCATTGAAGTCGCTGTACGGCTGCCCGGTGACGGCCCGGAAGGCGCGCGTGAAGTCGTTGACGCGCGTGAGGCCGAACAGCGCCGGCTCGCGGAAGGCGAGGATGCGGGCGATGGTCGAGTCGCCCTGCTGCTCGGCGAGCACGCGCAGCTGCGAGTTGCCGAGCGCGTAGAGCAGGCGGCCGTTCTGGACCGACTGGCCGTCGTCGTAGTTGATCCGGTCCTCGAAGACGGCCGTGCGGAGCCAGCGGTCGCCGCGCTGCGCGTCCCAGCGCTCGGTCTCGTACTGCGCGAGGCCCTCAGTCCAGAAGCGCGGCAGCGGGTCCGCGAGAAAGGTCGAGAGCAGGCCGATGTTGGACTGGACGGCGCGGAAGTGGATGAGGTGCGTGATCTCGTGCGCGAGCACCTTGCGCAGCCAGCCCGCGTCGCCCGAGAAGACGCTCGCGGCGTCGTTGACGTGGACCCAGACCGTCGTGAAGCCGGCGGAGCCGACGCTGTAGGCGGTCCCGTTGGCGATCTCGTCCTCGTCCGAGAGGTAGATCCGGATCGGGTCGTCGAACGTGACCGGCCCGGCCGCGCCGCCGAGGTTGGCGGTGACGGCGGCGAACGTGGCCTCGGCGATGGGCGCGGCGACGGCCTCGATGCCCGCGAGGCGGGTCGGGTAGACGATCTCGAAGTGGGCCGTCCGCGCGACGACCCACGTCAGCTCGGGGTGGTTGCGGCCGTTGGTGGCGCTGAAGCCGGTCTGGGCGCGCGGCGCGGCAGCGGCGGCGAGGAACAGGAGGACGGCGGCGAGACGGCGCATTCGGGTCGGGGGGAAGAGTCGCGGCGAGCAGCCACAGAACGAAGGTAGAGCCACCGCAAAAGCGGTTTTCGCACGTGTGACGCTCAGATGGCACAGGCGCGTGGCATCTTTCGCGTGCGCGAGCGAGGCCCGCCGCGCGCCCCTCTCTCCCCTGCCGCCTCCGCCATGCACCGCGTCACCCTCCCGGCCGCCGCGCGCCCGTCGTCGCTGCTGACGGGCCCCGAGGTCCACTCCGAGCCGCCGTACCCCGGCGCGCTCCAGGACGAGCTCGCGTGGCACCTCGTCAAGTACCTCCGCGAGGACGCCCGGCTGACGTCCGAGGTCGGCGTCGAGATCGCGGCCGGCCCGAGCCACGGCCCGGCCTACTTCACGCTCGACCTCGCGGTCGACGTGCCCGTCGCCGGGCTGCCGGCCGGACCCGACGGGCGGCCAGCGACGCGCCGCGTGGCGTTCGAGGCCGGCGCGCCGGGCCGCTCGGCCCTCCGCGACCACGACCGCCTGCTGCGCCGCGACGCGACCGTGCTCGCCGTCGGCGCGGCCGACGCGGTCGTGCGGCTGCGCGGGTCGGACCTGCTGCACCACATGGAGGACGTCCTGTTTCTGGTGTCGCAGTGGGAGAGCGCCGGCAACGGCGCGTCGGAGCTGTTCTCCGAGCGCGGCCGCATCAACCTGCGCACGCTCGCGAGCCCCGAGGCGAAAGCGGTCACCGTCCGCCCGGAGCAGCCGTCCGTGCTCGTCCCGTATGCGCTCGACCCCGACGACGCGAGCGCCGCGCCCGAGCGGCACCTCTGGCACGTCGCCAACGGGCAGACGCCGCACATTCTCGTGCGCCGGCTGGACCGCCGCCTGGGAAACGGCC
>JAYWIE010000242.1:0-3446 GCA_043789155.1 Rubricoccaceae bacterium
CCCGACGAGCGCGATCCGCGCCGAGACGCGGTCGCCGGCGTTGAGCAGGCGCTCGGCGTCGCGGGCCGTGCCGAGCGCGGCGGCGATGAGGGCCGGGCCCGTGACGGCGTCGCGGCCGAGGCAGGCCTGGACGGCCGCGGCCTGCGCCGCGGCTGCGACGTGCGCCGCCGGGCTCGCGTCGACGGGCGCGAGCAGCAGGCCGGCCCACCGGGCCATCGCGAGCGTGCCGAGCCCGCGCAGGCGCGCCTGCACGCCGAGCGGGGCCGCGCACGCGGCGGGCGCGCTGCTCGGGTGGACCGTCACGTCGCCGCGCCGCAGCGGGCCGGCGGCGGCGAGCGCCGCATGAAAGGCGACACGTGCCTCCTCGGGGCTGTCCGGCGTGGCCCCGGTGAGCGCCCGCGTGAGCAGGCGCGCCCGCTGCGTGTCGGCCGTCCACTGCCCGGCCGCGAGGTCCTCACGCTTCTCGTCGGCCCGCATCTCTTTGATGCCGCGGTAGTACGTCCGGACGTTCTGGTGGCTGAGGCCCTCGACGGGCATCCCGAGTGCGTCGCCGGTGGCGGAGCCGAGGAGCGTACCGACGAGGCGGTCGCGGAGGCGGGCGGGGGTCGGGGCGGGCGTCACGGGGCGGGGGTGGGTGAGGGCGTGCTATCCTCCGGGCCGCCCCCCCGTTCCCCTACCGTCGGGCGAGCCCGAACCTATGTCCGCGACTGCCTGGATTGCCGGAGCTTGGGCCGTCTTCGCCAAAGACGTCCGGGTGGAGCTGCGGACGCGCGTGGCGCTGGGCGCGCTCGGCATGTTCGTCGCGGCGAGCCTCGTGCTGGTGCGGCTGGCGCTGGGGCGCGCCGCGCCGAGCGTGCCGGTCGCGGCGGCGCTGCTCTGGATCGTCGTCGTGTTCGCGGCGGCGGTCGGGCTGGGGCGGGCGTTCGTGGCCGAGGAGGAGCGCGGGACGACGCTGGTGCTGCAGCTCGCGCTGCGGCCGAGCCAGGTCTACGCCGGCAAGCTGGCCTTCAACGCCGTGCTGACGCTCGCGCTGTGTGTGCTCGCCGCGGCCGGCTTCCGGCTGCTCGTGCCGGTCCCGCTCGGCGCGCCGGGCGTGCTCGCGGCCGCGCTCGGCCTCGGCGCGCTCGGCCTCGCCGCGGCGACGACGCTGCTCTCGGCGCTCATCGCGCGCGCGCAGGCGGCCGGCCCGCTGCTGCCCGTGCTCGCGTTCCCGGTCGTGGTGCCGGTCCTGGTCCCGGCCGTCTCGATGACCGAGATCGCCTCGGGCGCGGCGGCCGGCGCGTGGGCCGCAGCGCAACCGGACGTCATCCTGCTCGCGGCCTACGCCGGCCTGCTGGTCTCCGCCTCGTTCCTGCTCTTCGACTACGTCTGGCGGGACTGACCGGCTTCGCCGGGCCAGTAGGCAGTTCCGGCTTCGCCGGGCCAGTGGGAAGTGGCAGACCCTCTGCGGCGACGACGTGCGCCCCGAACCGCGCTCTCTGCCACTGGCAACTGCCCACTGGCCCCCATCCCTGCATTTCCCCCCCGGATTCACGTCGCGGAACACGATCCGGCGGCATACTGTCCGCACGCTCCGCGTTCGACCCTGATGCAGACCGACCTCGCCCTGCCCCGCTACGGCCCCGTGTACCGTGCCTTCGGCGTCGTCGTGGCCCTGTGGATGGCCGCCGTGTTCTGCTTCGGCATCCTCGGGTCCGTCTCGAACCTGCCGATCCTCGAGCACACGGCGCGGAACCTCTACTTCCACGTCCCGATGTGGTTCGTGCTCTACGCCGGGGCCATCGCCGGCGCGTGGCACTCGGCGCGGCTGCTCGCGACCGGCCGCGCGGTCCACGACGTCCGCGCCGAGAGCGCGTGGACGGTCTCGATGGCCGCCGGCGTCGCCGCGATCGTGACCGGCGTCGTGTGGAGCCGCTACACGTGGTACCAGGGCACGGGCATCTGGTGGAGCCCCGAGCCGCGGCCCAACATGGTGGCCGTGCAGCTGCTCATCGGCGGGGCGTACTTCGTGCTGCGCGGGTCCGTGGACGAGCCCCGGCGGCGCGCGCGCCTCTCGGCGGCGTACGCGCTCTTCGCCACGGCGACGATGCCGTTCCTGACCTACGTCCTCCCGCGGCGGATGCAGAGCCTGCACCCCGGTGCCGAGGGCAACCCGGCGTTCTCGCAGATGGACATCGCGCCGCAGATGCGGTGGGTCTTCTACGCCGCCTCGGCCGGCTTCCTCATGCTCGCGTGGTGGCTGTACACGCAGCGCGTCCGCTCGCGCGTGGCCGAGATCCGCGCCGAGCGCCTCGCCGACGCCGCCCCCGCGCCCATCGCCGTCATCTCCTGACACCACTGCTGATGCAGCCGCTCCCGATCACGGACTCGCTCTCGGTCGAGGCCCCGACGGCCGGCCGGACCATCGCCGTCTACGACACCGTGGCCGCGCAGGCCTCCGAGGACGCCGCCGCCGGGGCGTCCGCGACCGGCGTCCAGGCCGCGAGCCCGTCCGAGCGCGTCATGCTCGCCGAGAACAAGCTCCCGGTGGTGCTCGCGGTCGTGCTCATCGTGTGGGCGGCGCTGATGCTGCTCGCGCTGCGCACGGACCGCCGCCTCGCGCGCATCGAGCGCACCCTCGACGCCTCCGATCCCACCTCACCCCGCTAACGGCTATGCGTCCCAAGACCTTCGTCGGCCTCGCCTGCATCGGCGTCTTCGGCTTTTTCGTCGTCGACAGCTTCGGGCAGCAGCTCTCGGGCTACGAGACCTTTGCCGAGGCGAGCCAGAACGGCCGCCGCGCGCACGTCGCCGGGACGTGGCTGCGCGACCAGCCCACGACCTACGACCGTGACCGCAACGTCTTCTCGTTCTCGATGTCGGACGAGAACGGGCTCGTCCGCCGCGTGACGTTCGCCGACCCCAAGCCGGCCAACTTCGAGGACGCCGAGAAGGTCGTCGTCGAGGGCCAGATGGCGGGCGACGTGTTCGAGGCCGAGCACATCCTCGTCAAGTGCCCGTCGAAGTACAACGACGCCCGCGAGTTCCAGCGGACGTCGGCCGGGCAGAGCGCGAGCGTGCCGGCGATTCCGGCGTCGGCGCGGTAGCGGCGGTCCTCGTCAGGCCTCGAGGGGCCACTGGGCGGCCCAGGGGGCGGCGGCGAGCATGCCGCGGGCGACGTCCGGCGCGACCGGCGGCGAGAAGAGGAAGCCCTGGCCGTAGCGGCAGCCCATCGCGCGCAGGCGCGCGAGCTGCGCCGGCGTCTCGATGCCCTCCGCGACCGTCCGCAGGCCGAGGTCGGCCGAGAACTGGACGACGGCGCGCACGACGGCCTCGGCCGCGGTCGACGTGCCGAGGTCGGTCACGAACGAGCGGTCGATCTTGAGCCCGTCCACGGGCAGGCGGTGCAGCAGGCCGAGGCTCGAGTAGCCCGCGCCGAAGTCGTCGACGCAGAGCTTGAGGCCGGA
>JAYWIE010000243.1:0-3438 GCA_043789155.1 Rubricoccaceae bacterium
CTGTCGAGAGTGTCGCGAAATGCGTGAGGCCCAAGTCGACCCCGACCGCCTCAGTGCTCGGCGGCAGCGCCTCAACGTGGTTGACGATTTCGAACGACACGAAATAGCGCCCCGAGGCGTCCAGGCTCACTGTGCATGACTTCGGAGTGACGGGCAGGCGTCGGCTCTCCCGAAACCGAATCTCGCCAGGGATCTTAGAGATCGTGATGCGTTCCCAGTTGGACACGTGGAATGTTTTTCCAAGGTAGCGGACCGACTGGGGCGCTGATTTCCGCTTGAATCGAGGGAGGCTCGCTCGCCCCGCGAAGAAGTTGCCATATGCATTTTCGAGGCCGCGGAGGCTCTGCTCGAGCGGGACCCGTAGAGCCTCGGAAAGCCACTCTGTCCCTTCAGTTTTCCTGAGCGCCGTCAGCTCCTTCGAGAGCGCAGTGTATCCGACGCTCATCCCGCTCTCGCGATAGGAATCACGCTTCCGAGCCAGTGCCCAGTTGTACACGTACCGAGCACACCCGAACGTCCGTGCGAGCGCGATCCGCTGCGCCTCGTTCGGGTACAGCCGGAATCTGAGGCCCTGGTGAAAGAGCCGGTAGGGTCCGTACGTCGGGCGCGACGTCTCTGGCTCGCTCATTCTAGCTGTACCGGCTCGATCCACACGCGATACGAGGCGCTGTCGCCGACGTTGACCTGGACAACCGGGACGCGCAGCGTCACGCTGATCGGCTCGGTTACCAGCTCGTACGTCAGGCGCTCGTGCGTGTCTGTCGCCACCTCGGCAGACACGCGACGGTACAACCCGCGTCCGACGCGCTCAACGAGCCCGGCATCTCGGCACCGGACGAGGATCTGGCGCACCGCGACGTCGGACACGCAGACTCCCGCGGCGGCGACTGAGTCGCGGATCTGCCCGACGTGCACGCCCTGCGCGCCCGCGAGTCCGACGGCGTCGTAGACGGCCTGCGCCGCCGACCCCAGCCCCGCTGCAGTGGGACCGGATTGAGACTCGCCGCTCATCGGCCCGTCCAATCTGTGCCCGGCGTGCCGCCCGCGAGCAGCGACGCGACCACACGGCGACGCCACTCCAGCTCCTCCGCCTCCGCCTCGATCCGGACCAGCGCCGCCTCGGCCGCCAGCCACAGCCCGTCCGGCCCGCACGCGACGGTCTCGGCCGAGACGTACTCGAAGAAGTCCTCGACGGCGCCGAACTCGGGCGACTCCGCGTCGAGGCCGTCGGCCGAGAACCGCAGCACCGGGACGAAGGCCCCCGGCACGGCCACGACGGGCCGGCCGCTCAGCAAGTCCTCGTGGCCGGCGGCGAACGGTGCCCACGAGACCCGGAACGAGTGGAAAGCGCGCTCGCCACTCGGCGTGTCCGTCGACACGCTCGCTGACGGCTCGGTCGGCGTCGCCTCGGTGGCCACAGGCTCGGCCGCGAGGAAGAACCGGACGTCGTGCCCGGCGGAACTGCCGGTAGGGTCGCCACTGGAACCCGCTCGGGTCCCCTGGTCGTTGACCAGATTGCGTTCAGAACTCATCTCTTGACGGGATGCGGCGGGCAGCGCCCGCCTGTTTGGACGTGAAGCGCCCGCCCCGACTTGATCTCGGGGCGGGCGCGCGAGTGCTTACGCGGCCTGGCGGACGGGCTCCGTAGCCGTCCGGACGAGCGCGACGGACGGCCGCTGTGACACGCCGCCCTGCTCGTGCAGCGGCATCGTGCGCAGGCCGTAGCCCCACAGCGCTTCGTTGGCCGCGTCGGACACGCGGAGCGACTCGGCGAGCACAGCAGCGGCGGCGTGCGTGAGACCTGTCGCAGGCGTGTCGAGGACGCGCCGCGTGCGGCGGCAGAACTTCTCGACGGTGTAGATGGCGTACGGCACGGCGGGGGTGGTTAGCGGACCGTTAATATACAAGCGGGTCGCTAATCGGGATCCTTCGGCCGCAATATTTATTAGCGCCATGCTTAGATTCTGGCCCCGTCAACACTGACCAATGTGAACCTCACCCCTGGAACGTGCCTCAGCTACGAGGACCTGGCATCCGCTGCACGCAGCGCGTTTGCCGACTCAGAGCTGACGCAGACAGCTCTCGCCAACAAGCTCGGCGTCACGCAGTCCGCGCTGAGCCAAGCGCTGAACGGATCTGGGGCGAGATTCTCGCTACTCCAGCGTCGTGTCGTGGAGACCCTTACGGGCGTCCGCCTCGTCGAGATTACGGAGCGCTACCGTGTGGAACCGCACCGCGATTAACTGTCGCTGCCGGGTGAGGCCGCCGTATTCTCGGCACGCACCTGTCTGCGCTCTATTTTGAATACTATGACGAGAGCCACTATCGTGGCTGCCGGGCTCGTACTCGCCTCTTGTGCAACTCCGTACCAGGCCAGCGGGCTGATGGGCGGACACTCGGTCACGCCCATCACGCCCCGCAAGGCGCAAGTCTCGTTCGCTGGAAACGGGTTCACCGCGACCCAGCAAGCAGAGACCTACGGCATGCTCCGAGCATGCGAGTACGCGATGGAGTCGGGGTATCCCTACTTCGTCGTTCTCGACTCTCAGACCGAAGAGGTCGTCAGTTCGTACCAGGCCACACCAGATCGCATTGAGGTGCGGCCGGATGGCTACGGAGGATCTGTCGCCACGCTGCGCGAGGGGAACGTCAATACGAGAATCCACCCAGGGGCGACATTCACCGTCTATCTGCTCACGCAGCAGGAGGCGCAGGATCTGCTTTCGCAAGTCGGAGACCGCCTCATCTGGGCTCCGTTCTATTTCGCATCCAACGCGCCCGACCGCGCTCTGCATCAACGTCAAAGTCTAGTGCAAGCCTTCGTCGGCACGAGAATCAACGGGCTGTGAGAGAGATCACAGCCCGTCCGCCGGGTCTCGGTCCGGGTACTTCCGCGCCCATCCGCGCCCGGCTGAGATGTGCGCGCGAAGCTCCCCGATGTCGTCGGCCGTCGGTTGCTCCAGGTTCAGCCCGCCGTCCCGCGCCTTCACCTCCAACGTCAGCCGCGCCCGAGTCCCGGCCCGCTGCACGAACGTCTGGTACTCGTCGTTCGTCATCTCCACGGGCACGCCGTCACGCTGGAAGCTCCGCGCTGGCAGCGCCGGGTAGTACTGGTCGTCCTTCGAGGCGCTCGCGTTCCACCGGTACAGCATCGCGTCGAGGTCGTGGACGTCCACGGCCTCCTCGGTCCGGACCGGCACCGTCATCCGCCAGAGCACATCTGAGAACGCGTGCTCCTGGTCCTCCTGGAGGGGCCGGCCCCACAGGTCGTGTGCAACCGGAGCGTCCCGGAGCACCGGAAAGGCGCGCGCGAGCACGTCGCCGTGCGTATCCCGCCGCGTCCCGTCGTACGCCCGGAGCGAGCCGCGGACCGCGTTCGGCACGAACGACGCCCCCATGTTCGTCGCCCACGTCGCCACGTTCTCCGAGTCCTCCGTC
>JAYWIE010000244.1:0-3434 GCA_043789155.1 Rubricoccaceae bacterium
CGCCGAGCCGGCCGAGGCCGCCGCCGGCGACCCGCCCGACGCGCGATGAGCGACGCCGCGCCGATCTCGATCCGGGTCCGCATCCTCGACCGCGAGTACCCGCTCCGCGTCGCTCCTGGCGACGAGGACTACACGGTCCACCTCGCGCAGCGCGTCGACGAGCGGCTGCGGCGGCTGCGGCAGGCGCTGCCCGGCCAGCCGGACCTCACGCACGCCGTGCTCGCGACGCTCGAGATGGCCGAGGAGCTCTACGCCGCGCGTGCCGAGACGGACCGCCTGCGCGCGCGCATCGAGCTCGAGGCGTCGGCGCTCTCGGACCGGATCGACGACGCGCTCGGCTAGGCAAACCGCAGATACCAAGGCGTGTACGGAAACTTATATCGACCCCTATCTCTCTAGTCCGTCATTCCCGCGAAGGCGGGAATCCATCCGACGCCGGGAAAGGCTGGATTCCCGCCTTCGCGGGAATGACGTTGATTGGGAGTTCGGGCGCGGAGCCTACTCCTACCAGCGCCTGCGCGGGGATGACGAGGGGAATGGGCTCGCCGGACAGGCCCTAACCGGGGCGTGTGGCCGTGCCGCGGGCCCGCGCCGGCTCAGGAGGCGGCCGCGTTCAGCGCCGCGTGGGCCGCGGCGAGGCGCGCGACCGGGACGCGGAACGGCGAGCAGCTCACGTAGTCCAGCCCGGCCGCGTCGAAGAACGCGACCGACGCCGGGTCTCCGCCGTGCTCGCCGCACACGCCGACCTTGAGGCCCGGCCGGGCCGCCCGGCCGCGGTCGGGCCCGCGCCGCACCAGCTCGCCGCCGCCGGCCTGGTCCAGCGTCTGGAACGGATCGCTGGGCAGCAGGCCGCGCTCGACGTACGTCGAGAGGAAGCGGCCGGCGTCGTCGCGCGAGAGCCCGAACGTCGTCTGCGTGAGGTCGTTGGTGCCGAACGAGAAGAACTCGGCGTGCTCCGCCACCGCGCCGGCGGCGAGGCACGCCCGCGGCAGCTCGAGCATCGTCCCGACGAGGAAGCCGACGCGCGCGCCGCGCTCGGCGAAGACGGCCTCGGCGACCGCGCGCACGAGCGCGCCCTGGTCCGCGAGCTCGGCCGCGGCCGAGACGAGCGGGATCATGATCTCGGGCATCACCGCGCCGCCGTCGGCCTGCACGTCGAGCGCGGCCTCGAAGAGGGCGCGGGCCTGCATCCGCGTGATCTCGGGGTAGAGGATGCCGAGGCGGCAGCCGCGCAGGCCGAGCATCGGGTTCTGCTCGTGGAGCCGCTCGACCTGCCGCAGCAGCGCCCGCGAGACGTCGGCGCGGTCCAGCAGGCGGTCCATCTCGGCGAGCGTCGCGGCCCCGCGCAGCGCGAGCTTGGTCTCGCCGATCTCGGCGTGGAGCTCCGTGAGGCTCGGCAGGAACTCGTGCAGCGGCGGGTCCAGCAGCCGCACCGTGACCGGCAGGCCGTCCATCGCGCGGAAGATGCCGGCGAAGTCCGACCGCTGGAGCGGCAGCAGCGCCCGCAGCGCGACCTCACGCGCGCCGGCCGAGTCGGCGAGGATCATCTCGCGCATGGCCGCGAGGCGCTCGTCGCCGAAGAACATGTGCTCGGTCCGGCAGAGACCGATGCCCTCGGCCCCGAGTTGGCGCGCGCGCGCGGCGTCGGCGGCGGTGTCGGCGTTGGCGCGCACGCCCATGCGGCGCACGGCGTCGGCCCAGCCCATGAGCGTCGCGAAGTCGGCCGTGAGCTCGGGCGTGCGCGTCGGGACCTGGCCGAGCAGCACGCGGCCCGTCGCGCCGTCGACCGTGAGCCAGTCGCCGGCGACGACCGTGTGGCCGTTGGCCGAGACGCGCCCCTCGGCCGCGTCGACGCGCAGCGCGCCCGCGCCGGCGACGCACGGCAGGCCCATGCCGCGCGCGACGACGGCGGCGTGGCTCGTCATCCCGCCGCGGGCCGTCACGACGGCCGCGGCGGCCACCATGCCGTGGAAGTCGTCCGGCGACGTCTCCTGGCGGACCAGAATCACCGGGCCGTGGGCGGCCTGCGCCTCGGCGGCCTCGGCCGTGAACACGGCGCGGCCCTGCGCGGCCCCCGGGCTGGCCGGGAGGCCGTCGGCGAGCAGCGTCGCCGGCGCGTCAGGGTCCACGGTCGGGTGCAGGAGGGAGTCGACCGACTGCGGCGAGACGCGCAGCAGCGCCGTCTCGCGGCTGATGACGCCCTCGGCGACCATCTCGACGGCCGTGCGGACGGCCGCGGCCCCGGAGCGCTTGGCCGTGCGCGTCTGGAGGATCCAGAGGCGGCCCTGCTCGACCGTGAACTCGACGTCCTGGACGTCGCCGTAGGTCTGCTCGAGCCGCTCGGCGACGGCCCGGAACTCGGCGGCGGCCGCGGGCAGCGCGGCGTCCATCTCGGCGATCGGGCGCGGCGTGCGGACGCCCGCCACGACGTCCTCGCCCTGCGCGTTGAGCAGGTACTCGCCGAAGAGGACGCGCTCGCCGGTCGACGGGTCGCGGGTGAACGCGACGCCCGTGCCGGAGTCGTCGCCGCGGTTGCCGAAGACCATCGCCTGGACTGTCACGCCGGTCCCGATGTCGTCCGGGATGCTGTGGATGCGGCGGTAGGTCTGCGCGCGCGGCGTGTCCCACGAGTCGAAGACGGCCGCGATGGCCATGCGGAGCTGCTCGTCGGGGTCGTCCGGGAAGGGCGCGCCGTGGGCCTCGGCGAAGACGATGCGCTTGAACTGCGCGACGACGCCGCGCAGGTCGTCGGCCGAGAGGTCGGTGTCGCGCCCGCCGGCCGTCTGCGCCGTCGCCGCGGCGAGCACGCGCTCGAAGCGCTCGGCCGCGACGCCCATCACGACCTCGCCGAACATGGCGACGAAGCGGCGGTAGGCGTCGAAGGCGAAGCGCGCGTCGCCGGTCTGCGCCGCGAGGCTGGCCGCCGTGGCGTCGTTGAGGCCGAGGTTGAGGACGGTGTCCATCATGCCGGGCATCGAGACGGCCGCGCCCGAGCGGACCGAGAGCAGCAGCGGGTTGGCGGCGTCGCCGAAGCGCCGCCCGGCCGCAGCCTCGACGCCCCGGAGCGCGTCGCGCGTCTGCGTCCAGAGGCCTTCGGGGAAGACGGAGCCGTGGCGCTGGTAGGCCACGCACGCCTCGGTGGTCACCGTGAGCCCGGGCGGCACGGGCAGGCCCGCCGCCGTCATCGCGGCGAGCCCGGCCCCCTTGCCGCCGAGCAGGGCGACGTCGCCCGCAGGGGCATCGGCGAAAGCGTACACCCAGCGGTGCGAGCGGTCGGTGGGATCGGGGGCGGTCATGGGGCAGCGAATGGGTGGGGCGGGCAGAAGCGCGGCGTCGGCTGATGCTAGGTACCACTCCGGACCGGCCTGCCGGATCGCCGCGACCGGATTCCCGCGACCGGATTCCCGCGACCGGACCGCGGCGACCGGGTCGCG
>JAYWIE010000245.1:0-3431 GCA_043789155.1 Rubricoccaceae bacterium
CGGCCGGCCGCGACGCCGCGCGCGCCTACGACTGGCCGTCCGTCCTCGACCGGATGGTGACGTACTACCGGAATGTGCTCGCGACAGGCCGCGTGCAGCCGTAGCCGGGTGACGACCCGATGTAATCGGCCGTTTTCTCTTCTAGCTATGTCGAGAGCGTGCTGAGCATAACGCTCTGGTGGTGCGTCGCCTTCGCCTCGGTTTCGCAACGCCGTAACCCCGAACCGGGTAGACCGTTTACCCCGGTAAAAAACCGTTAGCCTTGTGGGTTTCGCCAGTGCGGGGCGCGGAGCCGGAACGTCGGCCGCTTGAGCGCGCGTGGGTCGCCGAGGTCGTAGAGCCGGCGGCGGCGGCGCTCCGGGTTGAGCCAGCCCTGGTCCTCGGCGACCTGGATCAGGGCCGGGAAGAAGATGAGCGTGCTCGCGAGCGTCATCCCGATGCCGAGCACGGCGAGGACGCCGATCGAGCGCAGGCCCGGATGGTTGGACGTGATGAGCCCGCCGAAGCCGATCGCGTTCGTCACCGCTCCCATCGTGATGTGCTCGCCCGTCGACCTGAGGATCTTGCGGATCGAGCCCTTGCCCTCCTCCTGGTAGCGGTGCGAGAGGTGGACCCCACCGTCCGCTCCGACACCGAGCACGGTCGGCAGCACGACAAGGTTGTAGAACGTCAGCGCAACCCCGCCGACGACCATCCCGCCGAGCATCCACAGCAGCCCGACCATGAGCGGCGACAGCGCGATGATGGTCCACCGGACGTTGCGGAACGAGACCGCGACGAGGATGACGACGAACAGCAGCGTCAGCCCGATCATGGTCCAGCTCTCGTCCTGCATGAGGCTGAGCATGTCGGCCGCGATGAGCTGCGTCGAGGCCGCGTAGAAGGGCTCGCCGCCGGGCGTCGTGACGGTCCCGATGAGTTCGGAGAAGCGGATCGAGCGCAGCCCGTCGGCCATGTTGCCGCGCGGGAAGACGATGACGAAGTTGCCGACCGTCCCCTGCCGAGTCATGAACGGCCGCGTGATGAAGGACGGGACCGAGTCCAGCGGGATCGGGACCGTCGCCGAGGCAGCCTGTGCGAGTCGGGCGACCTGCCCGGTCGTGTCGGCGGCCAGGAACGGGTCCTTCAGCACGTCGCGGATTTCAGCCAGGCGCGCGAGCTTGCGCCGCGCCGTAGCTGTGTCAGTCGGGAAGCGCTCCTGCAGGCTCTCGACGGCGAGGATGAGCGAGTCCTGCGCCGCGAGCTCCTTGAGAGCCTCGGAGACGGGCTGGACGTCCGTCGGGTTGTCGAGGAGGATGTAGGCCGGGTTGCGGCGCTCGCTCTGGCCGAAGACGGGCTCGAGCGCCTGCGCGCGGCGGAAGTACTCGTCGTACTGCGGCTCGAGCTTCGAGAAGTCGTACTCGAAGCGGACGCGCGGCGCGAGGTAGGCGCTCGCCACGATGAGGACCGAGCACACGGCGAAGATGGCCCGCGAGAACGGGAAACGCCGCTCGGGCTCGAACTCGCTCGCCGTGCCCTGCGCCTTGAGGTTGAGCAGGCGTGTCCGCTCGGCGAGCAGGATCAGGGCCGGCAGGACCGTCAGCATCGCCACGAGCGCGAACAGGATGCCGACGCCGCCGATGAGGCCGAACTCGCTGAAGCCGCGGAAGTCCGCGATCTGGAGCACGAACAGTGAGCAGGCCGTCGTGAAGGCCGAGACGGCGATGCCCGCGCCCGTGCTCACGAGCGTCTCCTCGAGCGCCTCCTCGACGCCGTGCCCGGCTCCGCGCTCCTCGGAGTAGCGCGCGTAGAAGTGGATGCCGTAGTCGATGCCGAGCCCGAACAGGACGAGCCCGAGCGTGGACGTCATCAGGTTGAGCGTACCGAACGTCAGCGCGGCGACGCCGCCGGTCCACATCAGCCCCATCGCGAGCGGGATCGAGAGCAGCAGCGCCGTCACGGGTGTCCGCAGGATCTCGCTGAGCACAACCCGGAGCACGAAGCGGCCGCCGGTCTTGGCCTGGATCGACTTGTAGAGGAAGTAGAGGACGGCCGAGAGGATGACGGCGAGCACGCCGCTGCCGAACGAGGTCTGGACGTCGTTGGTGATGGAGCGGACCTCGATGGTCTGGCGCAGCAGCCGCCCGGCCGGCGTGACGGTGAGATCGCGGGCGTAGCCGGCAGGCTGCATCCGGGCGACCGTCGTGTCGATGTCGGCGTAGAGCCGCTCGACGTAGCCGATGTTGGTCTGCGAGCCGGTCGGGTAGAAGCGGACGACGAGCGTCGTCGAGTCCGGGCTCGTGAGGTACTCGCCGAGCGCGAGCTGCGCGAGGTCGCGCTTGAGCTTGTCGCCCTCGGCGCGGCGCGCGGCCTCCGTGCTGTCCTGCTGTCCCTGGAAGAGGTTGACCCGGAGCGGGTTCGAGGCGTCCCGCACCTGCTGCGCCTGCCCGCGCAGGAAGGCCTCGAGCCGGTCGAGTTCGTCGAAGGTCGCGAAGTAGAGCGCGTTCTCGGTGATAAACCGGACGTCGCGCTTGAAGTCTACGCGGGTGAAGTACGGGTCACCCGTCGGCGACGTCATCGCCATCATGCGCGGAACGAACGCCTCGGCAAAGCGCCGGTTGACGTAGAACGACTGGCTGTGGATGGCGACGTCGACCGTCGTCTCGGCCCCGACGGTGCTCTGGAGCCTGCGCAGCGACTTGACGCTGTTGAACTCGGGCGGCAGCAGCGTCGAGATGTCGGTGTCGATCTTCAGCGTCAGGGCCTGCTGGAGGCCGAGGGCGCTGAAGACGAGGCCCAGCCCGAGCACGACCCACGGGAAGCGGATGATGAACCGGGGGAGGATGCGGATGCGCTCGGAGGACAACGGCGTGTGGCAGCGTGCGGCTGAGGTGCGGGCGGATGGTAGCGATCCGGGGCGCAGCGTAGTGTTCCACGTGAAACATTGGCCAGCCCGGACGCGCCCCGGCCGGCGCTATTCTCCGGCTCTCAGCCGCGCTCCCACGATGGGTTCACTCTCGCACACGGTCATCCTGTTCGACGGCGTCTGCTCGCTCTGCGACGCCTCGGTCCGGTTCGTCATCGACCGGGACCCGGCGGCACAGTTCCGCTTCGCGTCGCTCCAGTCTACGGTCGGCGCGCGCCTAGCGGCCGAAGCCGGCGTCAACGCCTCGGACCTCGACACGCTCGTGCTCGTGACCGAGTCGGGCGCGCTCGTCCGGTCGGACGCCGTGCTCGAGATCGCGCGGCGTCTCGGGCGTCCGTGGTCGCTGCTCGCGCGGGCGCGGGGTCTGCCCCGCCCCTTCCGCGACGCGGCGTACCGCCTGGTCGCGCGGCACCGGTTTAGCCTCTTCGGCCGGCTCGACGCCTGCCGTGTCCCCACGCCCGAGCTCCGCGCTCGCTTTCTCGACCCCTGATGGCTCACACCTACGACTCCCTTTCCGTCGGCGACT
>JAYWIE010000246.1:0-3429 GCA_043789155.1 Rubricoccaceae bacterium
TCCGGCCGACGAGGTCGGGCGGGGCCATCTCGAACAGGGCCGCCGTGGCGACGTTGCACGAGCGGTAGAGAACGTCCGGCGCGTCGCCCGTGCCGACGATCTCGACGACGCCCATCATGAACGGCGACGCGTCGTAGAGGCCCCGCATGAGCGCCGTCTGCTCGGCGGCCTCGCGCCCGGCGGCCTGCTGCTCCATCGTCCCGCCGATCCACGTCGTGAGCACGCGCAGCAGGTCGCGGTCGGCCTCGGTGAACGGGGCCGTGGGGCGCGTGCCCGAGAAGCAGAGCGTGCCGACGGTGCGGCCGCCGGCGCGGACGGGCACGCCGATGTAGCTCTCGAGCCCGAAGATGCCGTAGCACGGGTGCCCGCTGTGCGCCGAGCAGCCCATGTGAGCCACGGCGAAGACGTCGTCGTGGTCGAGCGTGAGTGCGCAGTACGTGTCGCCGAGCGGGAACGAGTCGCCGGCGGCTAGCACGGGGCCGGTCGAGTAGACGGCCGCGACGGTGAAGACGTCGCCGCGGACGCGGCTGAGCACGCCGAGGTCGAGCCCGAGCAGCGTCGTCGTGAGCGCGAGCGCGCGGTGCAGCCGCGCCTCGACGGGCTCGGCCGAGGGCGCGGTGACGGCGTAGAGCAGCCGCAGCCGGTCTGCCATGCGCGCGGCGAGGTCGTCGGCGGGCGGCGGCGCGGCGGGCGGCGGCGCGAGGAGCGCGCGGTCGGTGGCGGGCATCGGGGCAGGTCGGGGAGCCCGTCGCCTGTCCACGTTCCGTGCCACGCGACCCGGCCGGTCCGCTCTCGCGCCGGGTCTTTGCGTCCGAGCGCCACCGCTCTGGAGGTCGCATCGCCTTCTACGGCGTCCCCTCTCCCTCGGGAGACGGACAGGGTGAGGGGCGACAGACGGCGACATCCCAGCGCAACGCTCGATAGCGGCGCTTCTGGCCGAGCGGTGACGTCGGAGGCCCCACTTTGTCCTGCCGGGCACCTCTCCTCACCTCGGAGAGACATGTGGAGTCGGACGACGGCGTCGACTCAGGCGAGACGCCGGTCGTCGCCGGCTGTGCGTTCCGTTTCGGGCCTGGCCCGTTACGGTGCGTGCCCGTTACGGTGCGTGCCGCCGCAGACGTCTGCGGCGGCACGCGAGAGCCGGCTCAGGTCAGGGTGCCTTACGCCGGGTCCGCGCCGCCCTCGGCGAGCGTGCCGTCGTAGCGCTGCATGTGGCCCTCGATAAACCACAGGCCGCGGTCGGCGATGTTGGTGATCTCGTCGTAGAGGTTGACCGTCGCCGGGTCGCCGATGTCGTCGGCGGTCTCGTCGGCCTCGCGGATGTGGCGGGCATACTCGGCCCAGCGGTCGGCGAGGATGGCGAGGAACGACGGGTCGGCGGCGTCGGGCCCGGGGAAGGGCGAGAGGTTGCTGCCGGCCGCCGCCATCCGGACCGTCCCGTGGGCGTAGCCGCCGAGCAGGACGACGCGCTCGGCGAGCAGGTCGAGCGGCTCCTCGAGCTTCTCCGCGAGCTCGTCGTAGAGCAGGTGCAGCTGGTAGAAGTCCTTGCCCTTGACGTTCCAGTGGGCCTGCTTCGTCTGCGAGTACAGGTCCGACGTGTTGGCGAGCGACTGGTTGAGCAGCGCCACGAGCTTGTGGCGCGTGGCCTCGTCGAGGTCGATGCGCGTCTTGTAGGGCAGCTGGTTGCCCTCGGGCGACGTGTCGGCGACGGCCGTCTTGCGGGCGGTGGGGGCCCCGTTGGTCGCGGGGGCGTCGGCGGGGCGGGCGTCGGCGGGTTTGCCGGCGGGCGTCTTGGTCTTGGCCATGGGAGGGGCGGAGAGAGTGGACCGCTTGAACCGGAGCGTCGGGCCGAGGGTCCGCGCTCACCATGTTTTCAGGATTCCGCCGGCCGGCCTCGGATGTGTGGGATCGAATGCCTACACTTCGGGCACCCTGCCGCTGCTGCCATGCGCCGTGCTTCGCCTCTCGCCGTGCTCGGGTCGGGGCTTGCCCTGCTCGCCGCGCCCGCGCTCCACGCGCAGCCGGACCCGACGCCGGCCGCGGCGTACGCGCCGCTCGACGTCGGGACCGTCCGCGAGTACCGCCTCGCCGACCAGAGCGGGACGACGGTGTTCGGCTACCGCCGCGAGACGGTCGTCCGCGACACCGCCATCGCCGGCACGACGTGGCACGTCGTCCGCGTCCAGGCCTTCGCCGCCAACCGCACGCGCACGTCCGACGCGCTGCGCCTCGACCGCTTCGACGCCGCCTTGGCCAACGTCCTCCAGCGGACCGCCGCCGGCACGACGCCGCGGTACCCCTGCCGTCTCGACCTCGACCTGACGGCGGCCGGCACCTTCCCGGCGTGCAGGATCGGCGTCTCGTACGGCAAGGGACCCGGCACCGTCCTCGGCGTCGCCACGACGCGGCTGACGTTCGGCTACGACTTCGGCAGCATCCAGGTCGCCGCCGGCTTCGGCCTCGTCTCGACGGTCGACGAGGGCGTCTTCACGACTCTCGTCTACGCCCGCGTCGGCGGGCAGGAGGCCGGGACGCGCGTCGACGGCCTACCCTCCCGTCCGGACCCGACGCCGCCGGCCGACTACTACCCGCTCGAGGTCGGCAACGAGTGGATATACCGCTTCACCGAGCGGAGCGTGAACGGGACCAGCGACGTCTACGTGCGCCGTCGCGTGCTACGTGAGGCCGCGGTTGGTGGGCAGACGTACGCCGTCGATCAGAGCTGCATCTACAACAACCTCGACGCCTCGCCGACGTGGGCGTGCGAACCAGAGCGCCTCGTCCGCTTCGATCCGGCCACGACGAACGTCGTCCTAGGATCTGCCACCGGCGAAAGCATCTACGTCTGCAACCTCGGGGCCGACTTCTTCGACACGCGGCCCGCGCCGAGTTCGTGTCGCGGGAGCTACGTCGGCTACCAACCAGCGACGGTCGAGATCGGCGGCGTGATCTACACTGCTCCGAGCCTCAAAGTGCCTTCGGTGCCCACTCTCGGTGGAGGGCCGCCCGGCTTCGTTGCCGGCATCGGACAGACGCCGGGCGAACCAGGACCCTTCCGGACAAGCCGCTTCGAGTTCGCGCGCATCCGCGGCGTCGAGTACGGCGTGCGGCCGGCCGTCGCGGGCGAGGCCGACGCAGCGCCCGATGGCGTGCTCGCGCTCACGGCCGCGCCAAACCCGACGTCCGGCACGCTGCGCCTCGCGCTCGCGCTGCCCGCGGCGCAGACGGTCACCGCCGAGGCGTTCGACGCGCTAGGCCGTCGCGTGTGGCAGGCGAGCCTGCCGATGGCAGCCGGCCCGCAGACCGTCGACATCGACGCCTCGGCGTGGGCCCCGGGCGTGTACGTCGTCCGCGTTGTGGCCGGGCAGGCGGCGGCGACAGCGCGCGTCGTGCGGCGGTGACCGGGCGACGCGGCGGCCGGCCCCCGTC
>JAYWIE010000247.1:0-3418 GCA_043789155.1 Rubricoccaceae bacterium
CGCGAGCGCCTGACGGGCCTGCCCCTCGTCTTCACGCAGCTGCGCCACGAGCGCGTCCACGCCGTCGAAGCGGCGCTCGGCGCGCAGCCGCGCCACGACGTCCACCCGGAGCGTCTGGCCGTAGAGGTCGGCCGCGACGTCGAAGAGGTGGACCTCGACCGTCTGCCGGCCGGCCGTCTCGAACGTCGGGCGGACGCCCACGTTCATCATGCCGCCGTGCCGCTGCCCGCCGGGCAGGGCCACGCGCACGGCGTAGACGCCCGTCCGCGGGACGAGCTTGGCCGGGCTCGCCGGCTGCACGTTGGCCGTCGGGAAGCCGATCGTGCGGCCGCGCTGGTCGCCGCGGACGACCGGGCCCGTGATGCGGTACGGCTGGCCGAGCAGGCGCGCCGCGCCGGCCGCGTCGCCGTCGTCGAGCAGGCGGCGGCGGATCTCGCTGGACGAGATCGTCACACCCTGCGCGGGCCCGTCGCCGGCGACGCCCTCGCCCGCGCCGTAGATCTGCTCCGGGATGACGTCGACGGTGAAGCCGCGCCGCGCGCCGACGCGGTCCAGCGTGGCGCGGTCGCCGGCGCGGCCGCGTCCGAAGCGGTGGTCGTAGCCGACCACGATCTCGCGCATCCCGACCTGCCCGAGCAGCACGCGCTCGACGTAGGCCTCGGGCTCGAGCTGGCTCAGCGCGCGCGAGAACGGCAGCACCACGAAGCGCTCGACCCCGAGCGCCTCGAGCAGGTCCGCCCGCTCGTCGAGCGTCGTCAGCAAGGGCACCGGCTGGCCGGTGATGACCTCGCGCGGGTGCGGGCTGAACGTGACGACGGTCGGGACGCCGCCGATCTCGCGCGCGCGGCGGACGAGGTACGCCACGATGGCGCGGTGCCCGAGGTGGACGCCGTCGAAGGTGCCCGTCGTGACGACGGAGCGGTCGTCGCGGGCGACGTCGGCACCGGCCTCGCGCGTCATGCCGTCGCGGCGCGGCGCGCGTCGTCGGGGCGGGCCGCGGCGTCCGGGCGGAGCGCGTCGAAGGCGTCCAGCCCGAACGCCTCGGCGGCCTGGAACGGTCCGATGGCCTCGCGCCGCAGCGCCACGAGATGCGCCCCGACGCCGAGCGCGGCCCCGATGTCGCGCGCGAGCGCGCGGACGTACGTGCCCTTCGAGCACAGCATCCGGATGTCGACGTCGCAGCCGCGGCGGCCTGTGAACGCGAGCTCGGCGATGTGGACGACGCGGCTCGGGACCTCGACGTCCTCGCCGCGGCGGGCCTTCTTGTACAGCCGCTCGCCGCCGACCTTGATCGCCGAGTACACGGGCGGGACCTGCGTCACGTCGCCCGTGAACTGCGGCAGCAGCGCGTCGAGGTCGGCGTCGGTCACGCCCGAGGCGTCGCGCGTCTCGTCGACCGGCGTCTCGGCGTCGGCGCTCGCGGTCGTCTGGCCGAGGCGCATCGTGGCCGTGTAGACCTTGGGCAGGTGCATGAAGCGGTCCTGCTCGCGGGTCGCCTCGCGCCCGACGAGCACGACGAGCAGGCCCGTCGCCATCGGGTCCAGCGTGCCGGCGTGGCCGACGCGCGTCTCGCGGCTCGCCCACCGGACCTTCTTGACGACGCCGAACGACGACATGCCCTTGGGCTTGTCCACGAGCACGGCGGCCGGCCCGAGCGGAAGCACGAGCGCGTCCGACGAGGTGACGATGCGGATCTCGGTCACGCCTAGTACTCGCCCGGTGCGGAGCCGGCGTCGTCGGCGTCCTCCGCCTCGGGCTCGTCCGAGACGCCGCGCGCCTCGCGGTCGGCGCGGATGCGGGCGAAGAGGTCGTCCATCTGCGCCATGCGCTGCGGGCCCTCGTCGAGGAAGAACTTGATCTCCGGGATGCGCCGCACCTGGTTGCGGATGCGGGCCGCGAGCGCGGTCCGGATCTCGACCGTCTGCGCGACGAGCCGCGCGAAGCCGGCCTGGCGGGCCTCCTCGGTCGCGCCGAACACGGAGACGTCGATGTAGGCCGTGCCGAGGTCCGGCGTGATCCGGGCGTTGGTGACGGTCGTGAGCGACTGCGTGGCCTCGCCGAAGTCCTGCTGGAGCAGGTCCGCGACCTCGCGCTGGATCATCCGCGCGACGCGGTCGGTGCGAATGGACATGGGATGGGGGATACGGGATATGGGATACGGGATGGGGGGGCGGTTCTGCCCATCCCGCATCCCGTATCCCGCATGGCCCCTCAGGCAGCGAGCGTCCGCTTCTCCTCGGTGACGACGTAGGACTCGATCTGGTCGCCGACCTTGATGTCGTTGAAGTTCTTGATCGAGAGGCCGCACTCGTAGCCCGCCGCGACCGTCGCGACGTCGTCCTTGAAGCGGCGCATCGACTCGAGCGCGCCGTTGTAGACCACGACGCCGTCGCGGACGAGCCGGACGCGGTCGTTGCGGCTGATCTTGCCCTCGACGACGTAGGAGCCGGCGATGGTGCCGATCTTCGGCGCGCGGAAGACCTCGCGGACGTCCACGGTCGCCGTGACGGTCTCCTTCTGCTCGGGGCTGAGCAGCCCCTCGAGCGCGTCGCGGACCTCGCCGATGGCGTCGTAGATGACCGAGTAGAGCCGGATGTCGATCTGCTCGCGCTCGGCGAGCTGGCGCACGCCGGTGACGGGCCGCACCTGGAAGCCGACGATGATCGCGTCGCTCGCAGCGGCGAGCATGACGTCGGACTCGGTGATCGCGCCGACGCCCGAGTGGACGATGTCGACGGCCACCTCGCCGTTGGAGAGCTTCAGCAGCGCGTCCGAGAGGGCCTCGACCGAGCCGCCGACGTCGGCCTTGACCACGAGGTTGAGGTTCGTGATCTCGCCCTCGGCCATGCGGCGCGAGAGGTCGTCGAGCGTGATGCGGCGGCGGCCCTGGAGCGTCTGCTCGCGGATGAGCGCCTGCCTCCGGCTCGCGATGTCGCGCGCCTCGCGCTCGTCGGCGAGCACGTAGAGGCGGTCGCCGACGTCGGGCGCGGCCGAGAGGCCGAGGATCTGGACCGGGGCCGAGGGCCCGGCCGTCTCGACGCGCTGGTCGCGCTCGTTGAACATCGCCCGCACGCGGCCCGACGTCAGGCCGACGACGTAGGCGTCGCCCGGCTCGAGCGTGCCGTTCTGGATGAGGACCGTCGCGACGACGCCGCGGCCCTTGTCGAGCCGCGCCTCAACGACCGTGCCGACCGCCATGCGGTCCGGGTTGGCCGTGAGCTCGAGCAGGTCGGCCTCGAGGAGCACCTTCTCGAGCAGCGCGTCGACGTTGTCGCCGGTCGAGGCCGAGATGAGCTCGCACTGGACCGAGCCGCCGTACTGCTCGACCTGCACGCCCTGGTCCGAGAGCTGCGCCATGATCTTGTCCGGGTTGGCAGCCGGACGGTCCATCTTGTTGATGGCGATGATCATCGGCACC
>JAYWIE010000248.1:0-3418 GCA_043789155.1 Rubricoccaceae bacterium
CGCCTGGCCGTGCCCGACCCGCGCGAGGACGCCTACGGTGGCACGGCCGTCGGCATCGCCTGCGAGCCTGCGGCGTCCCCAGGCGGCACGCCGACGGTAGAGGCCGTGATGTGGGTAGACACGCGCATGGTGGTGTGGCTCCGCGACGCCGCTGGCGCATGGTCTATCCGGCAGACGCTCCCGTTCGGTGTTTTCCCGCTCCCTATCGGCGGTGCCACTGACGTGCTCGTCGGGTCGCCGCCCGGCCCGGCGGCCTCACGTCCGGCGCTGCTCATTCTAGGTGGAGGGCAGAGTGCCAAGGTGTGGCGGCGCACGGGGCCAGAGGCCACGCCGTGGGCCGTCGAGGCGTCGCTGTCGTCGCCGCTGACGGGCCAATACGACTTGTACGGCCGCGGGCTCGACATCGACCGCGACCTCGTCGTAGTTGGGACCGAGTACAGCCCGCCGAGCGGGAACTCGCGCATCGGGGGCCGGGCGCACGTCTACCGCTACACCGGCACGGGTCCATTCGGCGGGTGGAAAGAGGAGGCCGTGCTGACGCCGGCCGTGCCGCGGCCGTCGTTCGGCGGCGAGGTCGCCGTGTGGGCCGGCCCGGCCGGTGACGGCGTCGGCGCGCGCGTAGCCGTCCGGTGGGCCGGCGGCGTGACGACGTTCCGTCACGACGGACCGGGTGCGTGGCGCGAGGAGGTCGATCTGGAGCAGGGCCCCGGCCCGGCGTATCCGTGGGCGGGGGTACTGGGGGCGGTCAATGACCGCTACGTCGCATTCGGATGGTACAGCAACACGAACGCGCGCGGTCCCGAGGCAGGCGTGGTGAATCTGCTCGACCTGCGGTCGGTCGTCGTCGGCGAGGGCGGCCCGGCCGCAGGCGCGGCGGGGCTGGCGCTCGCCGGGCCGAACCCGTCGCGGTCGCGGACGTCGCTCGCGCTCACGCTGCCCGAAGCGGGGCCGGTGACGGTGGCGCTGTTCGACGCGCTCGGCCGTCGCGTGGCGCTACTGCACGACGGGCCGCTCGGTGCGGGCACGACCGAGGTCGCCGTCGACATGTCCGGCCTACCGGCGGGGGTGTACGTCGCGCGCGCGGTCGGCGCAGGCGTGGCGGCGTCGGTGCGGCTGACGGTCGTGCGGTGAGGTCTCGCGCGCCGTCTGGTCACGGCGCAGGCACGACGCGGAGCCGGACGTAGAAGTCCGGGTCCACGCGGAAGGCCTCGGGCGACGACAGCGCCGCCGGGGCCGCCTGCCAGTCCGGCGTCGGCGTGAGGCGCGAGAACGCGCCGTCGGCGAGCGTGACGTCGACGGGCATCGCGAAGCCCGGCACGACGTCCGCCCAGCGGTAGAACAGCGTCTGCGTGCCGCCGGCCGGGCCGCCGGCCGGGCCGTCGAGGCGGACTTCGAGGACGGGGATCCGGGTCGTCTCGAGGTACTGCTCGAAGACGGCCGAGAGGTCGACGCCGGTCAGCTCGGACATCGCGCGCCGGACGTCGGCCCCGCTCACCGTCTGGTGCCGGAAGCGCGCCTGGAGCCCGCGCAGCGTCTGACGCCACCGCGCGTCGTCGCCGACGATCTGGCGCATCGTGTGCAGCATGTTGCCGCCCTTGGAGTACATGTCGCCCGAGCCCTCGCGCGCGACGCCGAACGTCCCGACGACCGGGACGTCGTTGCGAATGCCCGCGCGCGTCCCGATGACGTACGTCGCCCCGGCTGCGGGGTCCTGCTCGCACTCGACGAAGAGGTTCTCGGCGTAGTTGGCGAACGACTCGTGGACCCACATGTCGGCGATGTCGCGGGAGGTGATGCTGTTGCCCCACCACTCGTGGGCGGACTCGTGGACGATGATGAAGTCCCACGAGAGCCCCGTGCCCGTGCCCGAGAAGTCGCGGCCGCGGTAGCCGTTGCGGTAGCCGTTGCCGTAGGCCACGGCCGACTGATGCTCCATGCCGAGGTGCGGCGTCTCGACGAGCTTGAAGCCGTCCTCGTACCACGGGAACGGCCCGAACCAGTGCTCGAAGCAGGCCAGCATCGGCGTCACCTGCGCGAACTGCCGCCGCGCGCGCGCCTCGTTGTAGTCGAGCGGGTAGAAGTCCAGCGTCAGCGGCCCGGCCTCGCCGGTGTAGACGTCCGAGAAGTGCGCGTAGTGGCCGGCGTTGACGGTGACGTCGTAGGTGTTGATCGGGTTGACGACGGCGTAGGTGAAGGTCGTCGTGCCGTCCGGGTTGACGCGCGTGGCGCGGAGGCGTCCGTTGGAGACGTTCGTCATGCCGCGGGGGACCGTGATGGCGACGCGCTGGCTGTCGGGCTCGTCGGTCTGCGAGTCTTTGACGGGCCACCACGCGCTCGCGCCGAGGCCCTGGACGGCCGTGGCGGTCCAGGGCCGCCCGAGGCTGTCGGCCGTCCACACGACGCCGCCGTCCCACGGCGCGTTCACCGCCACGCGCGGCGTGCCGTGATAGGCGACGGTGACGGTCTGGAGGGTGCCGGCCGCGGGCGCGTCGGGGAGGGTGACGAAGAGCGCGTTGCCGTCGCGTCGGACCGGCAGCGCCCGCCCAGTGCCGTCCGCGCCGAGCGTGACGGCGTCGGGCACGAGCGGCTCCTGGAGGTCGATCTGCATCGTCCGCGCCGGCTGGAGCGTCCGGAACGTGATGCCGACGCTGCCGCGGATGGTCTCGGCCGCCGGGTCGAAGCGGACGGCGAGGTCGTAGAAGGTGACGTCCCACCACGCGCGCTCGGGCGTCACGGTGCCGCGGAGCGTGTCGGCGCGCGTCGGCGCGGCGTCGCCGGCGAGCGGCGTCTGGGCGCTTGCAGCGGCCGCGAGGCTGATCAGGACGAGGGCGAGAGCGGAGCGCATAGGGTCGGGTTCACCCGGCGGGGCGAAGACGGGCGGGCGCTCAACCTACGCCGCCCGGCTACACGGGCGCGCCGCCGAAGACGGCCCGGCGGAGGTCCGCCCACGTGAACGACAGCGCGGCGACCGACGCCGCGCTCGCGGCGTCGAGCGCGGCCGTCTGCTCGGGTGTGAGCGCGACGCCGAGCGCGGCGACGTTGCCCGCGAGCTGCTCCGGCGTCCGCGCGCCGATGATCACGGACGCGACGCCGGGCCGCGCGAGCGCCCACGCGAGCGCCGTCTGCGCCGGGCTCGCGCCGGCCTCGTCCGCGACCCGGCGGAGCACGTCCAGCGTGCCCCAGTTGGCGTCCGTGAACTTGGTGTCGCCGAACGGATTCGCGCCGCCGAGGCGGCCCGCGTCGCGGCCGTCGCGGGTGTACTTGCCCGTGAGGAAGCCGCCGGCGAGCGGGCTCCACGGCACGACGCCCAGCCCGAGCGCCTGCGCCGCCGGGACCGACTCGTGCTCGACGCGCCGCGCGACGAGCGAGTACTCCTCCTGCAACGCGACCGGCGCGGGCAGCCCGCGCGCCTCGGCCA
>JAYWIE010000249.1:0-3410 GCA_043789155.1 Rubricoccaceae bacterium
GGCCGCGTGACGGGGTGGTCTTCGGCGCGGGCCCGCGCCAGCGCCTGGTGGAGCAGCGACGCCGGCAGCCGCCGGCCCGTGAGCGCGTGCGCGAGAAGCGCCTCGGCTGTCTGCGCGGGCAGCTTCTTGGTCGCGTCGAGGACGGTCGTCGCGGCGAGCGCGAACAGCTTCACCGGCGGGCTCTCGCCGCCGAAGCCAGCGACGCGCTGGGTCTCGAAATACGCCGCGAGGCGGGCCATCACGTCGCGGAGCGGGGACGTGAGCCAGCTGCGAACCACGAGCCGGCTCTTGTTCGACGACACGACGAGCGCGTGGAAGTCGGCCGCGTCGAGGTCCGGGAGGTGGCCGGCGCGGGCAGCGCCGAGCAGGCGCGACACGTCGGCCGGCTGCGGGTCCGAGAGGAGGCGGCCGAAGGCGAAGCCGGCGACGGGCCGGCTCGTCCAGAACAGCCACGTCGCGTCGCCGACGCGGAGGTGGTGGTCGGGCGACTGGAGCAGGTACCGCAGCGCCTCGCCGTACTGGCGCGCGCACGGCAGGCACATCGGCGCGACCTCGGACTGCTTCAGGCCGTGCGAGAGGAAGGCGTCGGCGTTGCCGGTGACGAGGCCCACGCGGTCCGGCCCGACGAGCAGTTCGATGGGGTGCGTCCGCGCGATGGGGCGCGTCTCGCCGCAGACGAGGCACTCGGCCGTGAGGCCACTCTTATCGGCGGCACCGGCCGAGAGGCTGTCCTGCCAGAAGGCGCGGACGGCCGCGTCGCGGTGCGGGTACCCGTCGCCGACGCGCGGCGCGACGAGGTCGCCGGGCTTCCACGCCCGCCCGGCGAGGTCGGCGCGGACGCGCGCGACGGCCTCGCCGTCCGAAAGGGCTGTGTGGAGCGTGGCGAGGGTGCCCGATCCGGTCTCGCGCGCGGCCCGGCCGAGGAGCGCGAGGTAGACGGCGTGGCGTTCGGCGGCTCTGGCGGCGTCGGCGTCCGTCTCGGCCAGCCCGAGCACGTAGTCCGGCTTGTCTACGAGCAGGAGGGCTCGCGTCGCAGACGTGCGGCCGGTGTACGGAGTCTGCATCTGGACCCACTCCTTCTTGCTCGCGCCGGACTCGCTAAGGCTCATCCGCGCGCCGTCCTCGGACACGTCGAGCACCCACCGGACGGGCTGGGCCTTGTAGCCCTCTGGCGGCACGTCGTCGTCGGTCAGGCGCGTCCGGAGGTCGCGGAGGCGGTCGAGGATCACGGCGTCACCTCCGCCACAGCGAGCCGCTCGTAGAGCGCACCAGGGACGTGGAGCACGCCCGCGTCGAGGGCGGCGTCGAAGAAGACGGGCACGGCGCGGCCCTGGCCGATGCCGGCCGCGTCGCGCTCGTAGCGGAAGTCGAACAGCATCCGCCCGAGCGCGTCCGTCGTGCCGATGGCCTGCTCCGAGCCGTCGGGCTCGGCGACGTGGGCCGCGAACTCGCGGCAGCCGAGGTACGGCCGGTGGAAGCACTGCCCGCGCGCGGCTCGGCGGCGGAAGATGTCGCGGTGCTTGGCCGGGTGGTCGGCGGCACCGCGCCCGGCCGGCACGAGGTCCGCCTCGATGAGGTACGCCACGTCGCGGAGCGCGAGCGTGTGGCGCTGCGTCCGGTCGTCGTCGGCGAAGTAGGCCGGCTGCTGGCCCTTTACGAACGCGGCCTCCAGCGTCCGGGGCGAAGCCACGGTGTTGACCTCGTTACGGAGGATGGACGCGTGGCGGACGGGCCGGAGCACGTGGATCCGGCGCACGCGCCACTGCACCTCGGGCTTCCAGTAGACGGCTTCGAGCACGCCGCGCGCCGCACTCGGCGTCATCGCCTCGTAGCTCACGCGCTCGACTTTCATCTCGGGGCGCGTGAAGCATGCGTAGTCGCCCCAGACCTTCAGTTTCAACGGAGGGTGCATCAGATCACGCAGGTGTCGGAGTAGGTGGGGATGTCCCAGACGAGGCCGCGCCCGCCGCCCTCGGCCGGCGCGTCGTAGGCGCCGAGCCAGCGCCAGACGCCCTCGGCGACGGGCTCGCACAGCAGGTCGCGGACGGCCTTCTGGTGCTCGCGCTCGCGGAGGCTGACGAGGACGGGCTGGAGCGCGCGGAAGTCGGCACGGGCGGCATGGCCCTTTCGCTCGATGACTCTCAGCACATCAGCCGAGTCGCCGTAGGGGACCGCGACGGGCACCGCGTCGTCCTCGATGAGGCGGTAGGCCGCAGCCGTCTGCTCGAAGAGAAGCCGGCGGCGCAGGTCCTGCACGCCGGCCGGGTCGCGGTGGAGCGTATCGTAGAGCCGGCGGAAGTAGCGTTCGACGAGGTCGGGGTCGTCGAAGTCCGGCGTGCTGCCCTCACCGAGGACGGTCTGGAGCAGGTCCGTCGCGGTGCGGTACTCGCCGGGCGGGAGATGCATCTCGGCCGGCTCGAACACGACGACGCGGCCCCGCGCGAGGCGGCCCTCGCGGTTGCAGCGGCCCGCCGCCTGGATGATGCGGTCGAGCGGGCCTCGCGCCCGCATCACGAGGGGAAAGTCGAGGTCCACGCCGGCCTCGACGACCTGCGTGCTGACGAGCCGGACCGGCCGGCCGGCCGCCAGCCGCGCCCGAACGTCGGCGAGGACCGTACGGCGGTGCGCGCCGCAGAGCAGCGTCGAGAGGTGAAGCACGTCGGGCGTGTCCGTCGCGGCGAGCGCGTCGAGGAGCGCGAGCGCGTCGCGCTTGGTGTTGAGCACGACGAGCGCCTGCGGCGCGGCCCCCACCTCGGCCGCGGCCTGCTCCCACGTCCACGGCTCACCCGCGACCGTGTACGCGACGCGGGCGAGGCGGCGGAACAGGCCGGCCGGGGCCGGCGCGATCTCGGTCACGGCCGCGAAGCCCGCGAACCCGTCGCGCGTGGCGAGCGCCGGCGGCGTCGCCGTGCACAGCAGGACGGTCGTGCCGTAGTCGCGGGCGAGCGCTGCGAGCACGCTCAGCGTCGGGTCGAGCAGGCGAACCGGCAGCGTCTGCACCTCGTCGAGCACGACGACGCTGCGCGCGATCCGGTGAAGCTTGCGCAGCCGGCCGTTGTGGCGCGCGAAGAGGCTCTCGAAGAGCTGCACCGTCGTCGTGACGACGACCGGCGCGTCCCACGTCTCGGCCGAGAGGCGGTTGCGGAGTTCGGCGGGCCCGTCGTCGTCGGCGGGCGGGGCCGCGGCGCTGTGGTGCTCGAGGACGGCGTCCGGGTTCACGCCCGCGAAGAGCGCGCGGTACACGTCGGCGTTCTGCTCGATGATGCTCGTGTAGGGCAGCGCGGCGACGACGCGGCGCAGGCCGTGCCGCAGCGCGTGGCGCAGCGCGAAGGCCATCGCCGAGAGCGTCTTGCCGCCGCCCGTCGGGACGGTGAGGCGGTACACGCCGGGCGGCCCGTCTGCCGCGGCGA
>JAYWIE010000250.1:0-12276 GCA_043789155.1 Rubricoccaceae bacterium
CGCCATGCCGATGAAGAGCGCCGAGAGGACCGTGAACACGTAGGCCTGGATGAACACGACGAGCAGCTCGAGCCCGTAAATGAAGACGGTCAGCAGGATCGCTGGGACGGCCGTGCCGTAGCCCGCCGCCGCGCCGAACGTGCCGCCGATGACGAAGATGAGGCCGATGAGGTTCAGGATCACGAGGTGCCCCGCGATCATGTTGGCGAAGAGCCGGACCGCGAGCGCGAACGGCTTCGTGAACAGGCCGATGATCTCGATCGGGACGAGGATGACCTTGACGTAGGTCGGGATGCCGGGCGGCCACAGGATGTGCAGCCAGTAGTCCTTGGTGCCGGCGAGCTGCGTCACGACGAACGTGAACACGGCCAGCACGGCCGTGACGGTGATGTTGGACGTCGCGGTCGCGCCCCACGGCAGCAGGCCGAGCAGGTTGCAGACGAGGATGAAGAAGAACAGCGTCAGCAGGTACGGCAGGTAGCGGTCCGTCTTCTTGCCGAGGTTCGGGCGCGCGATCTCGTCGCGGACGTAGATCACGAACGTCTCGAGCAGGTTCTGCATCGTTCCGCGCGGCGCGGACGTCCGCCCGACGCCTCTCTTGTACTTGCCGGCCATCGGGATCAGCAGGAGCGCGAGGATCGCGATGCCGCCGAAGATGAAGACGAGGTGCCGCGTGATCGAGAAGTCCGCGAGGACCTCGGCCCCGTCGGTCGGGACGAGGTGCGCGTCGAAGGGCTCCACGACCTCGTGCGCGTCGGCGGCGAGCGCGTCGGGCGTGAGGTCGTCGGCCGCGCCGTCGGCGCTCTCGGCCGGCAGCGTCCCGCGGTCGACGGGCGCGGCAGCCTCCTCGGCGGCCTCGGCGTGCGCGGACTCGGCGCGGTAGCGGCCCGAGGCGACGGCTGCCGTGGACGATCCGAAGCCGTCGAACCCGAGCGCGCCGTCGCGGCGGACGAGGAACAGGCGCGGGAGCTCAAGGACCGGACCGGGCTCGAAGTCGAGGTACGCTCCGTCCGACGTGTGGTGGACGGCGTCGAGCTTCTCTTCCACTTCGGCGTGCTCGGCACCGGCGTGCTCGGCCTGCGCGCGCGCGGCGGACGTGCCCGCGAGGAGGGCCGTAGCGAGGAGTGCGAGGCGGAACAGGCCGGTCGTCGGGGTCATCGGAGGGCGCGGGTCAGGCGTCGCGAGAGGGGGCGGGGCGGCCGAGGAGGGAGGCGACCTCGAGCACGAGCCCGAGGACGTACACGACGCCGAGCCCGCCGACGAAGGCGAGGCGGTGCACGGGCACGGTCACGACGACGGCCGCGACAGCGGCTAGCAGCACCAGCAGGCGCAGGAAGCCGCCGCCGAGGACGACCTTCATCACCCCGTTGACGTCCAGCGCGCGCCCGCGGCGGGCGAGCAGCAGCGCGACGGCGGCGTTCGCGAGGCCCAGCAGGGCACCAAGCAGCAGGCTCGTCGCAACGGACATCGAGAGGGCGCGGGTAGCGGAAGGCGGGAAAGCTAGCCGCGCCCCCGTAGAGGCTCCGGCAAGGGGCAATGAAGACGAAACGAACCAGCGCCGCTTGCCTATTTCTTTGCCTTCGCGCCGCCCTCCCGCGCGGCCTTCCGCGCCGCCTTCTCCGCGTCCGCCGTGCGCGCGATCCGCACGACGAGCGCGACGATGCCGGCCATCCCGATCACCGCCCCGACGAGCAGCCCCACCGGCGACGTCCCGAGCCACCGGTCGACGGCGTAGCCGCCGCCGACGAAGAGCGCCATCGACGCCGCGATCTGCATCCCGAGCCCGAGGTACGGGCCGGCCCCCTGCATCCCGTCCAGGTACGAGTCGGCGACGGACGCCGTCGTCGGGCGCGGCGTAGGCAGGCCGGACGTCGCCGGTGCCGCCGTGTCGCCTGTGTCCGTGTCGTCGGACCAACGGGCGTTCCACGCCCGGTCGGACTCGGCCCACGCGTCGGGTGCATCTGCGAGCGGGTCGTCGCCCGGGCTCGGGGTGTCGTTCGGGTCGTCAGGGTGCTCCATGGGGCTCAGGCGGTGGCGGCGACGCGGGAGTAGGCCGCGGCGTCGAGCAGCAGCGCTGAGGCACCCGCGGCCGGGAGGGCGAGGGCCGTCTCGCTGCGACCGTATCGCCTGTGTCTCTGCTGAGCCCGAGCGCCCCACCGGTGGCGACGCGGTCGCCAGGGACATAGAGCAGCAGGCCGTTGCGCTCACACTGATAATGTAGCCACCCGCGTGTTACGCGGCAACGGTGGGGCCGCCGCCGCGCACCAGGTCCGCGAGCGCGGCCGTCCCGGCACCGATGGCGAGCACCGGCGTGCCGACACCGGCGGCGAGGCAGGGGCAAGAGTGGCTGTGGGCGGCCGAAAAGCCGCGCGACACGACGCCTTCGAGGCCATGAGACGGGCGTGCGGAGACCGGGGCACGCTTGCAGGGCGGGCGGCCGCGGTGAAGGGCTCCGTCGCCAACGGCTCAGCAAAGGACGGTCGGGGGCGTCTGTGGAGCCCGGCCGGGCCCGGCGCGAGCAGTGCCGGAGCGAGAGAGAAGGTCTCGCAGAGGGGCAGTCGTGGCGGAGACTCGGGGAGGGCGGGACGGCAGAAGGCGCGCGGATTGAGCGCTTTCGCCGCATCTGCATACGCTCGCCTCTAACTTGGCCGGCTGTACGCGCCCGCACGGGGCGCACCCGCCCCCGAAGTCCGCCGGCCCGACGCCGGCCTCCGCTCCATGCCGCAGCACAAATCCGCAGCGAAGCGCGTCCGTCAGGACGCCAAGCGCCGCCTCCGCAACCGCTACCAGAAGGTCCGCGTGCGGACGCTCATCAAGGACCTCCGCGCCACGACCGACCCGGCCGAGGCCGAGACCAAGCTCAACGTCGTCAAGGCGCAGCTGGACCGGCTGGCGTCGCGACGGATCCTCCACCCCAACAACGCCGCCAACGCGAAGAGCCAGCTCGACGTGTTCGTGCGCGCGCTCGGCGCGGCGTGACGGCCGGCACCGTGGCCCCGACCGGCTCCCTCGCGGAACCCTCGGCCCGCGGGCTCGGTTAGGCCGCGACCCCACCCGGGGCGCACACGCGGCGCTCCACGTGTTCTTTTCCGACGGCCGGCGCGTCGTTTAGGCCAGACACACGATCTTCGGCAGAAGACTCGCACCAACGAGTTCGAGCCGGTTGCAAGTGTCCGGTCTATTTCGCATACTAGGCGCTCAGGTCCGAGTGCCGCGCTTTTCGCTCACCGGTTCCGCTCATCACCGGTGCCGCCCGGCCCCAGGCCTTTCCACCCGGACGGCCCCCAACCCCCACCCCACCCTCTCCATGCTACAGAACCGACCGGAGAAGACGACGCTCCTGCGTGTCTCCGCCCTCGTGCTCGGGTTTGCGGCGCTCCTGACCGCTCAGTCGGCGCAGGCGCAGACCCGCTCCTACCACACCCCCTACATCATCGTCCGCGGCGGAACCACCGTCTACGGCGGTGAGCTCGACCAGGCCGGCTCGGCCAGCGGCCGCTCGGCCACGTCGTGGCTGACGCGCAACTTCGGTGCCCTCGTCGGCGGCGAGATCGGCTACCAGTTCACGCCCGCCTTCGGCTTCGGCGTCGGCGCGAACTACGCGCAGTACAACTCGCTCAGCGAGGTCGGCGCGACGACGGCCAACCCGTCCCCGAACGCGTCGGAGAACCTGCCGAACTTCACCGGCCTCTTCCGCTACACGGCGTTCCCGAACTCGAAGATCTCGCCGTTCGCCAACTTCGGCGGCATGGTGGTCGTGCCGGGCAACTCCAACGGCACGACGCGCCCCGTCGGCGCGGGCCCGGCCTTCGGTGCCGGCCTGGACCTCGCGTTCACGCCGCGCCTGTCGCTCTTTCTCGAGAGCAACTTCGGCTTCATCTTCCCCGATGACGCCGTCGACGGCTCCAACCCGGGTGCCGTCACGGGCAACACCGGCGACGACATCGACTTCGACGTCCTCGGCAGCTACGGTGGCGGCCTGAAGTTCAACTTCCGCGGCGTCGGCACGGCCGTCGAGATCCAGAGCCTCCAGTGCCCGGCCGAGCTCACGGTCGGCGAGACGGGCTCGTTCATGGCGATGACCAACACGGACGCCACGATGCCCGTCAACCTGACGTGGAACTTCGGCGACGCGTCGGACACGATGGGCATGGGCATGGGGATGAGCACGACGCACTCCTACGCCTCCGCCGGCACGTACACCGTCTCGGCCTCGGCTGAGAACGGCATCGGCCGCGGCGACACGGAGACGTGCCTCGTGACGGTCCGCAACCCGCCGGCGGTCGCCGCGGCGATCTCGGGCTGCCGCGCCACGCCGGCCTCGGTCGACGTCAACGGCGCTGTGACGCTCAACGGCACGGTCTCGGGCACGGCCCCGGTGACGGTCTCGGTGGACTTCGGCGACGGCTCCGCGACGATGTCGAGCCTCCCCGCTCGCCACACGTACACGGCCCCCGGCTCGTACACGGCGCGCATCACGGTCAGCAACGCGGCCGGCACCAACTCGTGCCAGATCCCGGTGACCGTCGGTGACACGTTCTGCTCGACGATCACGGAGCTCAACCCGGTCTACTACGGCTTCGGTGCCTCGACGCTCACGGCCGCTGCCCGCAGCGAGCTCGACGAGAACATCGAGATCCTCCGCCGCTGCCCGGCCATCTGCGTGACCATCAACGGCTACGCGGACGACCAGGAGACGGACGTCGACCGCCTCTCGCAGCGCCGCGCCGATGCGGCCCGCGATTACTACATCGCGCAGGGCATCCCCGCGACCCGCCTCCGGGCGGTCGGCCGCGGCCAGGACCCGAACGCGAACTCGAAGGAGGACCCGGGCCCGGGCGACAGCCGCGCCCGTCGCGCCGACTCGATCCCGTCGTCCTGCACCGGCTTCTAAGCCAGTCGTGGCGACGGCCTGAGTCCCAGGCCAGAGGGCGGCTCACCTCCGGGTGGGCCGCCCTCTTTCGTTGCGGCACCTCTCTTATAGCGTTACGATGTGGAACGCTGGCGGGTCGCCCCGACCCACCCGTTGCAGGCTTCGAGCCTGGCTCCGCGTTCGCGCCGGACGTCTTGGGCGTCGACACCACCGCGTTTTTGGCCCTTCAAGGTGGGAATGTGGAATCGCGACCCGCTCATTGCACCCGCTATACCCGTCGTGCACCAGCCGCGCCGGATTTTTGGTAGGACGGTCCCTGAACGCCCGCCCGAGACCGACCGGTTGACCTGGCGGCTCGGCATCCAACCATCCTTCGGACTCATGACCCGCTTACTCCTCGCCCTCGGGCTTCTCGCCCTCACCCTGCCGGCCGCGGCGCAGACCGACCCCTACGGCAACCCGTCGTACGGCAACCCCTACGGCCCGTCGTACCAGGCCGGTGCCCGCTCGCAGGCGGTCGGTGTGCGCATCGGCGTCGGCGTCGGCGCGTCCGTGTACCAGGGCCCCGACATCCTCGTCGGGCCGCTCCAGCTCCAGGACGATGTCGTGGCGACGAACCTCGCCGTCACGGGCGAGGTCAGCTTTCCGCTCGGCTCGGAGCAGCTCCGCGGCCGCCTCCTCGGCGGCCTGCTCAACATCGGGGCCGAGGACAGCCGCGCCGACGTGCCGGCCGGAGCCAACCCGTTCCTCACCAGCGAGGTCATCCTCGCCGAGGGCAACCTGATGTACTACCTCGCTGCGCCCGGCCGCGCGGCGTTCGCGCCCTACCTCTTCACCGGCCTCGGCGGCCTGTTCGCCACCGGCGACGCCGCCCCCGGCGTAAAGAGCTCCATCCTCCAGATCCCGGTCGGCGTCGGGGCCGAGCTCGCGCTCACGCGCAACCTCTCGATCTACGGCGAGGCGGCCTACCGCTTCGGCCTGACGAGCGTCGGCACGCAGACCGGCGCGGCGCTCGCCAACGTCAGCGCAGGCCCCTGCCTGCCGGGCGACATCACGCCCGCGTGCAAGCCCTGTGACGACCCGACCACGACCAACCCGGCCTGCAAGCCCTGCGACCGCCCCGGCTCGACCAACCCGGTCTGCCTGCCGTGCGACAACCCGAACTCGACCGACCCGGGCTGCCCGGACGTCGCCAACGGCGGCAACTCGTCGTTCGGGACGCGCTTCAACACGTCGCTCTTCACGGGCGGCCTGCGCCTCGGCTTCAACCCGGCCCCGGCCCCCTACATCCCGCCGCCGGTCGTCTTCCAGCCGCCTCACCCCGACCCGCCGGTCGTGATGCCCGAGCCGCCGGCCCGCGTCTGCAACCTCGTCGAGCTCAACCCGGTGTACTTCGACTACGGCTCGTCCACGGTCTCGACCCGGGCCCGCGCGCTGCTCAACGAGAACGTCGAGCTGCTGCTGGCCAACCCGGAGTGCTGCGTCTTCGTCGACGGCACCATCGACAACCAGGAGATGACGCGCTTCGGGATGCCGCTCGGCGGTCGCCGCGCGCAGGCCGTCTACGACTACTACCTCAGCCGCGGCGTCTCGGCGAGCAAGCTCCAGATCCGCAACCGCGGCGAGAGCACGCCGAACTGCGACAAGGAGGACCCGGGCATCGGCTGCGAGCGCAGCCGCCGCGTCGAGACGCTCCCGGTCGACTGCGACCGCTTCCGGGCGCTGCTCGAGAACCCGGCGTCGAACCCGTACTGATCCGGCGGGCGTTCGGGCCGGCCCCGGCCGGCTTCCGCCAGCGGCCCCGCTCTCCTCGGAGGGCGGGGCCGCTCTGCTGAACTGCGACTTCGGTTTGGGGTTTGAGGTTTGAGGTTGAGTCGGTTCGAGCGTGCCAGGCTTCAAACTCCAAACGTCAAACCGCATTTCCCGTGCCCGGCTACGACCCCGCCCGCCTCGCCGCCGCCGTCAAGGCGGACGCACTCCGCCTCGGCTTCGACGGCGTCGGGATCGCGCGCGCCGAGCGGCTGGACGCCGAGGCGCGGCGGCTCGAGGCCTGGCTCACGGCCGGACGCCACGGCGGCGCGGCGGGGGCCATGCCGTGGATGGAGGGCCACTTCGACAAGCGCATCGACCCGCGCGAGTTGGTCCCCGGCGCGCGGAGCGTCGTCTCCGTCTTTGCGAGCTACTGGCAGGACACGCCCGCCGCACCGCCCGCATCAGGCGGAGACGCCCCGGCCCGCATCGCGCGCTACGCGTGGGGCGACGACTACCACGACGTCCTCAAGAAGAAGCTCGCCGAGCTGCTCGACTGCCTCGACGTCCGCGCCGGTGGCGCGACAGGCCGCGCCTTTACGGACTCGGCCCCGGTCATGGACAAGGCGTGGGCGCAGCGCGCCGGGCTGGGCTGGCAGGGCAAGAACACCAACCTGCTCACGCGCTCGCACGGCTCGTTCGTCTTCCTCGGCGAGCTCATCACCGACGTCCCGCTCGCGCCCGACGCCCCGTTCACGGCCGACCACTGCGGCTCGTGCACGCGCTGCCTGGACGCCTGCCCGACCGGCGCGCTCGACGCGCCCTACCAGATCGACGCCGAGCGCTGCATCTCGTACTGGACCATCGAGGCCCGCGGCGGCACGCGCGGCCCGGCCGTCCCCGCGGACCTCGCGCGCCAGTTCGGGACGTGGGCCTTCGGCTGCGACGTCTGCCAGGACGTCTGCCCGTGGTCGCGCTTCTCGCAGCCGACCCGCGACGCCCGCTTCCTCCCGCGCCCGGGCACGACCGACACGCCGCTCGCGGACTGGGCCGAGCTCGACCTCGCGCAGTTCAGCGACCGCTTCCGCAAGAGCCCGGTGAAGAGGGCGACGTTCGAGGGCTGGGCGCAGAACGTCCGGCAGGCGATGGAGAATGCCGGGATGCGGGATGCGTGATGCGGGATGCGAGGCTCGGCAGACGGTCTGCCCATCCCCTATCCCGCATCCCCCGCCCGCGGCAGCGTGAGCCGGAACGTCGAGCCGACGCCCTTCTCGCTTTCGGCCACGAGGCGGCCGCCCATGGCCTCGGCGAGGCGGCGCGCGATGGCGAGCCCGAGGCCCGAGCCCTCGCGGTCGCGGTTGACGCGCACGTCCTCCTGCGCGAACGGCTCGAACAGCGGGAACACGTCGTCCATGCCCGACCCGGTGTCGGCGACCGACACGGTGACGGTCTCGGCCTCGACGGCGACGCGGACCGTGACGCGGCCGGCCTCGGTGAACGCGGCGGCGTTGGCGAGCAGCTGCGCGACGATCTGCTCGGTCCGGGCCGCGTCCCCCAGTGCGACCGCGGGCACGTCGGCGTGGACGTCGAGGGCGATGCCGCGGGCGGCGAGGTCCGACGCGACGCGGGACGCAGCCGCACGGACGAGCGGGGCGAGGTCGACGGGCGCGCGGGCCACGTCGAGCGCCCCGGTCTCGAGGCGCGCGAGGTCCAGCAGGTCCGACACGAGCCGCAGCGCCCGCGCCGACGCCTCGCCGATGGTCTGCGTGAACTCGGCGACGACCGGCGGCGCGTCGGGCATGGCCGCGACCTCGTCCGCGAGGAGCTCGGCGAAGCCGCGGATGGCCCCGAGGGGCGTCCGGAGCTCGTGGCTCATGAGGCGGAGGAAGGCCATGCGGGCGTCGGCGGCGCGCTCGGCGGTGCGGCGGGCGCGGTCGAGCGTCGCCTCGGCGAGCTTCTGGTCCGTGACGTCGGCGAGCAGGCCGGAGGCCGTCGGCCGGCCCGCTGCGTCGACGCCGGGCGTGGCGCGCTCGCGGATCCAGACCGGCGGCCCGGCCGGTCGCGTGAGGCGGACGTCGACGCGGCTCGGCTCGCCGGCGCGCAGGCGGGCGTCGTGGGCGGCGAAGGCCGTACGGTCGTCCGCACAGACGAGCGCGGCCCAGTCGGCGTCGCCGGCGAGGACGGCGTCGGGGTCGAGGCCCGTGATGGCCTCGGCCTGCGGCGTCACGACGGCGTAGACGCGGCGGCCCTGTGCGTCGTGGCCGAACGTGAACAGGGCGTCGTCGAGGTCGGCGACGGTGCGCTGGAAGCGCGCCTCGGCGTCGGTCCACGCCCAGAGCGTGCTGAACAGGGCGGCGAGGCGCGCGAGCGCCGACCGCTCGGCGGCGTCGAACGCGCGCGCGCGCCCGAGGGCGACGACGCCCGGTGCCGCGCCGCGGATCGGGAGCAGGACCGCGTGGGCGGCCCCGAGCCCGCCGAGCACGGCGTCCGCCCTCGGCGTCCCGGTGGCGACGGTGGCGGGCGTCCCGGCGCGCAGGTCGGGCCACGCGGCGGCGTCGAGGTCCAGGAGGTCGGGTACGTCCCCGGCGACGGCGCAGCGGACGTACGGGCCGTCGCCGGAGGCGACGAATGCCGCGCCGACGCTTGCCAGGGCGGCCTCGGCGAGGCGCGCGACGGCGGCTTCGAGCAGGGCGAGCGCGTCCGGGCGGCCGAGGGCCGCCTGCTGGAGGGCGGCCTCGGCGGCGTCGGCGCGGGCAGAGAGGTCGGGCATATGCGCCGCAGTATCGGCTGCGCGGCCGACGGATCAATGCGTGCGACGCCGGAACGTGCTCATGGGGCGAGGTCCTCCCAGTCTGCGTTTGCCTCAGTGACGAGCGCCACTTTCCGTTCGCGACGCCACCCCTTTAGCTGCTTCTCGCGGCGGATGGCGTCGCGGACGTCAGGGTACTCCTCGGCATAGACGAGCCGGTGCACGTGGTAGCGCTGCGTGAACGTGCCTGTAGGCCCGGCGCGGTGCTCAGCGACGCGCCGCCCGAAGTCGTCCGTCACGCCGACGTACAGCACGCGCGTCCGGCTTGCGAGGATATACACCCAGTAGCTCTTGCGCGCCATCGTTCAGCCGGGTCGGTTTCTCGCACCCTTGTCATCCCCTCCATCCTGTCATCCTGAGCGTCAGCGAAGGATCTCGACGCGGCCAACGCTTTATCGCGGCCGGTTGTGACGGGCGATACGTCGGCGTCGAGATCCTTCGCTGGCGCTCAGGATGACACGTCAGCACCGTTCTCGGCTGGCTTCCCTTCCGGACGCAGGAGGGGGAAGAGGATGACGTCGCGGATCGACGCCTGGTCCGTCATCATCATCACCAGGCGGTCGATGCCCATGCCCATGCCGGCCGCGGGCGGCATGCCATACTCGAGCGCGCGCAGGAAGTCCTCGTCGACCGTGTTGACGGCCTCGTCGTCGCCGGCGGTCGCGAGGCGGACCTGCTCCTCGAAGCGGGCGCGCTGCTCGTCGGGGTCGTTGAGCTCCGAGAAGGCGTTGCAGAGCTCCTTGCCGCCGGCGATGAGCTCGAAGCGCTCGACGAGGCCCGGCTTCGAGCGGTGGCGCTTGGCCAGCGGCGACAGCTCGACCGGGTAGTCCGTGACGAACGTCGGCTGGACGAGCGTCGGCTCGACGGCCGCGCCGAAGATCTCGTCGATGAGCTTGCCCGCGCCCATCGAGTCGTCGACCTCGACCCCGACCGAGCGCGCGGCTGCGGCGATGTCGTCGCGCGAGGCGACGCCGGTCTCGGGCGTGTAGAGGACGTGGCCCGTCGCGTCGGCGATGGCGTCGAAGATGGGGACGCGCCGGAACGGGGCCTCGAAGCGGAGCACGTCCGCCCCGCGCGGGACGTCCGGCGTGCCGTGGAGCGCCACGGCCACCGCTCCGAGGAGCGTCTCGACGAGGTCCATCATCCAGCCGTAGTCGCGGTAGGCGACGTACAGCTCGAGCATCGTGAACTCGGGGTTGTGGAAGCGCGAGAGGCCCTCGTTTCGGAAGTCCTTGGCGATCTCGTAGACGCCCTCGAACCCGCCGACGAGCAGGCGCTTGAGGTAGAGCTCGTCCGCGATGCGGAGGAAGAGCGGCATCTCGAGCGCGTTGTGGTGCGTCGTGAACGGGCGCGCCGCGGCCCCGCCGTAGAGCGGCTGGAGCGCAGGCGTCTCGGCCTCGACGTAGCCGCGGGCGTCGAGCGCGTCGCGGAGCGTGCGCACGACGGTCGCGCGCTGCCGGAAGACGCGGCGCACGTCGGGATGCAGCGCGAGGTCGACGTAGCGCTGGCGGTAGCGGAATTCGGGGTCCGTGACGGCGTTGAAGGTCTGCGTCTCGCCGGTCTCCTCGTCCGTCGTCTCCTTCTCGACCGGGAGTGGGCGCAGGCTCTTGGCCAGCAGCACGAGGCGGTCCACCTGCACCGTGACCTCGCCCATGCGCGTCCGGAAGAGCGTGCCCTCGACGCCGAGCCAGTCGCCGGGGTCGAGCAGCTTCTTGAACGTCTCGGTGTAGACACCCTCGGGGAGGTCGTCGCGGCGGACGTAGGCCTGGAGCGTGCCGGACTCGTCGGAGAGGCCGAAGAAGGCGGCCTTGCCCATGACCCGCTTTGTCGCCATGCGGCCGGCGAGCGCGACGCGGAGCGGCGTCGTGCCCTCGGCCTCGGGGTCGTTGGTGGCGTCGTCGTAGGCCGCGACGGCGGCGGCGGCGGTCATGGACACGTCGAAGCCGGCGGCGGGGTACGGCTCGACGCCGGCCGCGCGGAGGGCGTCGCGGTGGGCGCGGCGGACCTGTTCCTGCTCGGTCATGCTCGGTCTCTCGGGTGAGCCGGGAGGTTACGGGCCGGCGGGCGGGCGCGTCCGTTCAGTTTGCGCGGGTCCGTCTAGACCCGCGTCCGTCTAGACGCCCGTCCGGGCGGCTTCGTCGACGAGCGCGTCGCGGTCGCGGTCGAGGCGCGCGGCGAGGGCGAGGCCGAGGATACGGGCGGACGACGCCTCGGGCTGCGCCGCGGCGAGCGTCGCGACGACGGCCGCGGCCTCAGCGACGGCGTCGGCGGCGACGACCATGGCCTCGCCCCATGAGGCCGGCGGCGGCGCAGCCCGGGGCCGAAGGCGCTCGGCGACGAAGTCGCGGAGGCCGCGCCGCGGCTCGGCCGTGAGCGCGCGGCCCTGCTCGCTCAGCCCGGACCGCAGCGCCGCCGCGAGCGCGTCGAGGCCGTCGGCGACGGCGGCGACGTGCTGCTGCTGCGCGAGGTTGATGGCCGCCGACGCCGCGGCGCGGACCGGCTCGGCCGCCTCGGCCACGGCCCCGACGGACGCGGCGAGCAGGCTCTGGAAGGCTGCCGTGAGGCCGCGGCGGACGCCCCGCGCCGCGAGCGCCTGCACGGCCTCGGGCGCGAGCGCGTCGGCGAAGTCGGGCACGTCGTCCGGTAGCGACGGGGTCATCGGGTGCGGGCGGGCGGAGCCCAAGAGTACGTCACGCGTCGGGCGTCCACTCCGGCACCGGCGGCGGCGCGGGCGCGCGCGCGGGCGGAGCCGGGCGCGCCGGCAGCGGCGTCGTGACCATGCGCTGCACGAGGTCCAGCACGGCGTCGGCGCGCGCCGGCACGAGCGTGCCCGCGCGGACGGCCA